>NZ_JBEOOQ010000038.1:0-48074 GCF_040309305.1 Pseudoalteromonas sp. RB2-MNA-CIBAN-0110
TATTCCTATATTCCTATATTCCTATATTCCTATATTCCTATATTCCTATATTCCTATATTCCTATATTCCTATATTCAGTAACATCAAAACACCCACTGTAAACTCATACCATTTTGTTTTAACCAATTAGATGATGTTTTGTAATCGGGGAAAAACGCCTCTACTCGCTGCCAAAAAGCTTTGCTATGATTTAAATACTTTAAATGGGCAAGCTCATGAACAATCACATAATCTATAGCGTGGTAAGGAGCACCTATAAGATGTAAATTAAAAGTGAGTTCTCGCTTGCTATTACAACTCCCCCACTTTCGTTTATAAACACCTATTTTTAAATCATTTGGCAACTCTTCACCCATTTGAGTACAGAAATACGCTAAACGCATTTCTATGTAAGCAATAAGCTGCTCTTTTAAATAAGTCTCTAATAGCTGTCGATACTTTTGATTAGTGTTTTTAACTCGAGGAGATATTGTAATAAGTAAGTGGTCATCATACGGGGTTACTTTGGAATCTTGGCCTGAGTCCAATTTCAAATAAATAGTTTCTGAAAAAACACTTATTTTTTTAGATTCAAAAGGGTACTGCTTAGTGTCATCAATTGACGATTGTTTTTTTAATTGTTCTGCAACCCACTCTTGTTTGTCAAATAACCAAGTATCAATGTGTTTTTTTGCGACAAAATGTGGCGCATACACAGTTACCTTTTGACTATGCACTTTTATTGCGACTGTTTTGCGTCTAGCACTCTTTTTTAGTTGATATTCAAACACGACTTAAACTCTAAATATTGCATCCGTTTATATAATCCATATTACCATCAATTTTAAACTCTTAAGCATAAAGTCGCACTTAACTCCTAATCCGCTTTATTATAATAAGCTATAGATTGAGCCGTCTGTTTTATTTGAATTGAAAGTTAAATCACTTTATTTACTTCAATAACAAAACAATAAATAAACTTGCTTAAAATTCGTCACTTTATAGCGCGATTAGAAATAACGGTTCATTTATTAGTGAATTAGATTAAACTTGTAAAATAAAGATTATATTTCGAGCCGTTATGCTATCAGCTTTCTTCATTACAGACCAAGATCCAAGCCTAATACTTAATGGGGTTTACGACCCTCTTCTAGTCTCAATGTCTGTATTAATAGCCATTTTTGCTGCTTTTTTTACTACTAAGCTCATTGATTTAGCAAAAGAGACTAAATTCCCTCGTTATCAACGTTTAGCAAATATAACCGCAGCAACTGTATTTTCTTCTGGTATTTGGAGTATGCACTTTATAGGTATGTTAGCTTTTTCGCTATGTACTAATATAAGCTACGATCCAACAATCACACTACTCTCTTTTCTTCCTGCTTTATTAGCATGTCAGTATGCGGTATCAATACTTGTAAATAGTGATGGAAACTTTAGAGTGCTCAGCATTTGCTCCATCTTACTAGGGGCTGGTATTGGTACAATGCATTACAGCGGAATGGCTGCAATGGAGCTTTCCCCAATGTTGCGCTATGACCCACTGACCTTTGGCCTTTCAATTTTAGTTGCCGTCGCTCTTTCGTTTATAGCGTTATATAGCCGCTTTAATCTTGAAAAATTTTTTCCAAAACTATCATACCTACAAAATAGAGCCATCAGCGCTATAATATTAGGCTTTGCTGTTGCTGCTATGCATTATATGGGCATGGCATCTACACGCTTTGTTGCAACATCTCCTCTTTTATATGACGACGCAAATGCTTCTGCTGGGCTCACTTTTGTAGCCATCGCGGTTGCAACTGCAACGATTGCCATTACAAGCGTAGTAGCGGTACTTAATGGCATGGTCAGATATAAAATGTTACTTGAAGAAAAGTCAGCCGATGAGTCTCGCTTAAACGCAATTTTAGGCACAGCCATTGATGGAATCGTGACGATTGATCACACCGGCATTATTTTGAGCTTTAACGAATCAGCCAGTAAAATTTTTGGCTGGCACGAAAATGAAGTACAAAATCATAATATTAAAATGCTAATGGATGATGCTATCGCGATGCATCACGATAGCTACCTTTCTAAAGCTAAAAATATTGATTTAGGTAAAGTAATCGGTGTTAACCGTGAAATTTTTGCAAAGCATAAAAATGGCCACTTATTCCCGATTCGTTTGGGGATTGGAGAAGTTAATCAGCCAGGGCAAAATCCTCTATACGTAGGCTTCATAACCGACTTATCAGAGCAACGAGCTTTACAAAAAAGCCTTGAAGAAAAAGAGCAAAAATACCGCTCTTTAATGGATAACATGCCAGGTGTGGCTTTTAGGTGTAAATTTGATGATAACTGGACCATGCTTTTTATCAGCCCGAGCATCAACGAGTTAACGGGTTATAACCCTAATGAATTTACTGAACATTGCATTGAATTTAACGATCTAGTTTTAAAATCAGACCAGCAACCTATTGTAGATGCCGTCACAAAAGCCGTAGAAGAGAAACGTCAGTATTCAATCGAATACAGAATTCGCCACAGAAGCGGTAAAATCTTATGGCTTTTAGATAAAGGCAGCATCGACTTTGATACCCAAGGCCAAGCAAAGTGGATTGATGGTGTTTTAGTTGATATTACAGAACGCAAAGAATATGAAGAAAAACTAGAGCAAGCTAAATTTAAAGCTGAAGAAGCTGCTTATGCAAAGCAATCTTTTATGGCTAATATGAGCCATGAAATACGCACCCCAATGAATTCTATAATAGGTTTTAGCGATCTATTAATGGACACTCCACTTGATCAAGAACAACAAAAACATTTAGTGACCGTAAATAATGCAGCGCGTTCATTACTTAGATTATTAAATGAAATTCTCGATTCCGCAAAACTAGAGCGCGGTAAGCTCACTATTGAGCCAATACACTTTAGTTTAAAGCCAGTAATAGACAGTATTATTTCTACTTTTTGGCTAGAAGCTAAAAAGAAAGATTTAGAACTTAAACTTCATATTAAAGAATCGGTAAGTGCTACTTATTACGGTGACCCAGATCGACTCAGGCAAGTACTTACTAATTTAATTGGTAATGCTATTAAGTTTACCGAAAAAGGCTCTGTTACCGTAACTGTTGCTATAACACAAAATCAGCATCTGTTTTTTGAAGTGCAAGATACCGGTATTGGTATTGCAAAAGATCGTATTCAAGCAGTGTTTCAACCTTTCGAACAAGCCGATGGTACTACTACTCGCCGTTTTGGTGGTACAGGTCTTGGTACTACCATAAGCAAACAACTTGTAGAGCTTATGGGCGGAACAATAAACTTAGTAAGTGAACTAGGTAAAGGCACCTGCTTTTACTTTTCATTGCCGCTTACTTTAGGTGACGAAACTAAAATAGATCATTTTGATGGTCTACACACACAACTGCCTGCACTTAGGGTGTTAGTGGTTGACGATATCGAGCAAAATACAGAACTACTTTCTTTACTCCTGTCACGCGATCAACATGCAGTTACCAAGGCATCTAACGGACTTGAAGCGATTAAAGTATTTGAAGAACAAGACTTTGATGTCATTTTAATGGATATACATATGCCATTGTGTGATGGCATAGAGGCAACACAAAAAATAAGAGCAATAGAAAATCAAAGACAAATTAAATACACGCCAATTATCGCGCTCACAGCCAGTGTATTACAACAAGATAAGCTTACGGCTAAAAAAGCAGGCATGAATGGCTTTGCAAATAAACCCGTCGATATAAATCAGCTAAACCAAGAAATAGCACAAGTGCTTGGTCTTGGTATTGCAAAAGAAATGGTTATATCGCAAAGCGATCCTAAAGCGCAGCATATAGATTTTGAAAAAGGGTTAGCCCTTTGGGGTTCTAAGTGTAAACAACTTACAGAGATTACTAAATTTATTAGTGACAGTAATAAACGGTTCGAAACATTATTCAGTGATAAATTATCAAATATAAAAGGTGTCGATAGCACCATTCACACACTTAAAGGTGTTGCTGGTAACTTAGGCCTAATAACATTAATGAAGTTATTAACCGATTTAGAGCAAAAACAAAGTGACGCTAAAGTTATTAGTACTTTAGACGATATAAAAAACGAGCTACTTGTCATCTCACAATTGCTATCATCTAATACTTGCGATAAGCCAAGTAGTAAGCCTGAAGATAATAGTTCTGACACGCTATCAATTGATGAAATTAAGTCACTGTGTAAGACGCTTTATCAAGATGCACAAAACGCAGAGCTAAATGATGAGCTATTAGCAAAGCTGCAACGCGGCGCACCTGCTAACTGTCAAGATGATGTTGATGCTATAGCCGAGGCCTTTGATGAATTTGATTTTGATAAAGCACACGTAATACTAGAAACCTTACTTGAAAAACCAACAAACAATGAGTATTAATTAATGGATTTTACAACAGATAGGCCACGAGTATTAATTGTTGACGATGAGCCTGCAAATCTAAAAGTAATGCGCGAAGTGTTAGGTAATCAATATCGTATGTCGTTTGCTAAATCGGGTGATGCCGCATTGGCACTACTTGAAAAAGAACTACCAAAGCTAATCTTGCTCGACATAATGATGCCAGATATGAATGGGTTTGAAGTCTGCCAGCGGGTAAAAAACAATCCTAAAACGTCTCATATCCCCATTATTTTTGTGACAGCTTTGGGGGACGAAAATGATGAATTTAAAGGTTTTGAACTTGGTGCCGTAGATTATATTACCAAGCCAATAAGCCCTGCTATTGTAAGAGCTAGAGTCAAAACTCACTTGTCGCTAGTGCAAGCTGAGCAATTAAAACAAGCACATGTAGATTTAGTACAACGTCTAGGCCGTGCTGCTGAATATAAAGATACTGACACTGGCGAACATATAGTGCGTATGAGCCAATACAGCAAAGTATTAGCATTAGCGCTAGGTATGGATGAGCAAAGTGCAGAGCTTTTACGCCAAGCCGCCCCAATGCACGATGTTGGGAAAATAGGTATCCCTGATGCTATCTTACTCAAGCCAGGAAAGTTAACTTCTGAAGAGTTTGAACATATGAAGAAACACGCCATAATTGGTGCACAAATATTAGCAAATTCTTCATCGCCATTATTACAACTCGCTCATAAACTTGCTATTGAACACCACGAAAAATGGGATGGTTCAGGCTATCCTAACGGGATCAAAGGCGAAGAAATATCAATTGAAGGTAGAATTGTTGCCGTTGCTGACGTTTTTGATGCTCTGACTTCAAAACGCCCTTATAAAGAGGCATGGAGTGTAGAGAAAACAGTTTTGCATATGCAAGAGCAAGCAGGAGCTCATTTTGATCCCGCTCTAATCGAACTATTTGTGAAAAAATTAGACGATATTCTTGCTATAAAAAATTCAAATCAAGAAAGCTAATTCTTTTTAGCGCTGTGAGAGCCAAGCTCAACATTTGGGTAGTAAGACTTTATATAACGATAGTCATGTGAGGTAATTTCATGGCTATTACCGCTTTCATCTTTAAAGTACATAGAAAACGTTACACCATGATCTGCTAGCACTGCTTTTATGTTTAAACCCTCAAGATGATTACGCCATTGAATAAATTGATCCCCTGAGGCCAAAAATGCAATCCCTTTACTACGCCCCTCACCTTCAAAAAGTGCTAAACGAGTTGTTGAACTAGTATCTTCAAGTGTTAAAGGGCCGCGTCCGTCCTCATCCCAAAAGGCAAGCTCGGGTACTACACTAAAACCTAAAACACGCTCATACCACTTAACGGCATCAACCAAGTTATCAACATTTAAATGGCAATGATCAATCCCAGATAATTTAGGTATGCTTGTATTATTCACGTTACTCACCTATTTCTGACTTTAATTGCTCTAAAAATTCATGCATGTACATTGTACGCCTATTCGCTTCTGCTTTAGCAGATGGCGTATTCATGCTATCGGCAATATGTAATAACTTTATGAAGAAGTGATCAAGCGTGTATGTTTTATCATCAGCCTCGCGTTCAACACAAAAAGGGTCTTCTGGGTTATACAATAGCCGAGAAATTGATCCGCCTACTTTCATACAGCGACTCACCCCAATAGCGCCCAATGCATCCATTCTGTCAGCATCTTGTACTATTTGCGCCTCAACTGTTTTAATTTTTATATTTGCGCTGAAGCTATGCGCCGCAATAGCATGATGAATCTCATCAAAAAGTGACTCGTCATAATTAATAGATTTTAAAAATTCCAATGCCTTATCGGCTGCCATAGTAGAGGCTTTTGCACGATCAGGATGATTTTTAGCCACCGCCACACAGTCATGCATCCACGCTGCAGGGAGTACTACTGACATGTTTGCCTGCTCCGCATTACATAACTGTATTGCAACGCGCACCACTCGCTCTATATGAGTAATATCGTGAGCTACATCGGCATGCACTAAAGAGGTTATAAATTCTCTACATTGTGAATTAAGTATTTTTAAATCGGGGCTTAAAACGGCGTCAGGCACTATTAGGTTCCAAAAGCTAATGAATCGATAAATTATCCGTACTTTACCGTGCTTTATGCCCACCTTGCAAAACATTCATTGTATGTTGCTCCTTGCTTGACTAAAATACAGCGCTTATTTATTACTACTGAGAAGCCTTATGTCATCTGCCGTTTACCTACAAGCTGGTCGCGATAAATCATTAAAAAGAAAACACCCTTGGTTATTTTCAAAAGCCATCAAAAAAATTAAAGGTAAACCTGGATTAGGCGACACAGTAACGATTCACGATAGCGAAGGTAAGTTTTTAGCAACTGCTGCTTACAGCCCTCACTCACAAATTCGCGCACGTGTTTGGAGCTTTGACGAAAAAGAAGTAATCGATCAAAACTTTTTTGAACGCCGTTTACGCCGCTCATTAGAAGCACGTAGCCAAGTAATTGAAGAAGGCGGGCTCACAGGCTTTAGATTATGTGCTGCGGAGTCTGATTACTTACCAGGCGTTACAATCGATAAGTTTGATAACGTGTTAGTGTGTCAGCTACTAAGTGCGGGTGCCGAGCGTCATAAAGGCGAGATTGTTGGCGCGTTGATGTCTATTTTCCCAGGCTCTAGCATATACGAGCGCTCAGACGTAGAAGTACGCACTAAAGAAGGCTTAGAGCCAATAAAAGGCGCTCTTTGGGGTAATGAACCAACACAGCCGGTACTTATTGAGGAAAACGGTTTTAAAATTGAAGTCGATATAATTGATGGACATAAAACGGGCTTTTATTTAGACCAACGCGATAGCCGCGCCGCACTTGAGCGCTTCTCAAAGGGTAAAACGGTACTTAACTGTTTTAGTTATACAGGTACATTTTCGTTGTACGCCCTGCGTGGTGGATGTGAGCATGTAACTAACGTAGACGTATCTCAACCCGCTTTAGATACAGCAAAACGTAATGTTGAACATAATAACTTAGATTTAAATAAAGTAAGTTTTGTTAAGCAGGACGTATTTAAGTTACTACGCCAATACCGCGACGAAGGTAGACAGTTTGATACCATCGTAATGGACCCACCAAAGTTTGCTGATAATAAAGCGCAGCTAACCGGTGCGTGTCGTGGTTACAAAGATATCAACATGATTGCCATGCAAATACTAAAACCAGGTGGAACATTACTAACATTCTCATGCTCTGGTTTAATGGAGCAAAACTTATTTCAAAAAGTAGTAGCCGATGCAGCACTTGATGCAGGTAAAGACCTACTTATAATGGAGCGATTAAACCAGGCAGCTGATCACCCAATTGCTGGCAGCTACCCTGAAGGCTTTTATTTAAAAGGCTTAATCTGTAAGGTTTTTTAATATCTACTATTGAGTTTAACTGGATTCAAGTTAGTTAAACTGAATGATTTCAAGACCTGCTGTTACCGTGCCATCATCTTCTTTGCTGGCACGTATTACTTTTGCTGTTGCATTTAAAGGCGCAATACTTGGGTGAGTCGAATCAATGTTCACCGTCAGTAATGTATTAGGTTCAAGTAATTCATCTAAATGAATTGATAAACCTGTTGCACTTAAATCCACGCACTCTGCGGCAAAACTTAAACCCGCTATTGGTTCTATCGTTGTTAAATTTGCAGGTGTATTGATCTGCATGCGTCTAAAATTTCGCTTATCATCAGTAAACATACGTTACCTCTAAAAAACCGTGTTAATTTCTTCCAACAAAGCACCCACTGAAAATGGCTTTACAACATATGCGTTACAACCAGCGTCAAACCCTGCTTGTTTTTCAGATGGAGACTCTAGGCCCGATACCATAACAACAGGAATATTTTTTGTTTCAGGTGTGTGTTTTAGCATTCGGCATGTATCATAACCATCAAGACCAGGCATACAAACATCAAGCAAAATTATATCTGGCGGACTCGCAATTGCCGATGCAAGACAGCTTTGCCCTGAATCTGCATAACTAACATCAAATTTCGACGCGAGTGCTGCTTTGAGCATTTCAAAATTAAAATACTCGTCGTCTACCACTAAAAGTCGCTTTGTTTTATGTTCAATCGATGAGGACATAACTATGTCACTTCCTTTTCAAAACAAAAATAAATCCTCCTATTAAGGTACTAAGCTTAATAGAAAATGCAAGTTTTATTCTATCTCTTTTATCGCATTAAGTACTCGCTTAGCCGAAATTGGGTAAGGAGTTCCAAGCGTTTGAGCAAATAGCGACACTCTAAGCTCTTGTTGCATCCAAAAAATAGCGGTTACTTCTTGTGGAATAGGCAACCCTTTAGGCGTTTTATTAACTACTTTTTTGTACTCTTGAGCAACTTTATCCAGCTCTAGTACGCATAACCTATCACGATTTGGATCCACAGGCAGCTTCTCTAAACGTTTTTGAATCGCTTTTAAATAACGAATTAAATCCGTTATTTTATCTGCGCCATGCGCGCTCACAAAACCTTTAAATATAAGTGACTCAAGCTGTGATTTTATATCGCCATGCGCGGTTATCATGGTTAAATCAACGCGCCCTTTCATTTTTTTATGCAGTGCGTGCGCAATACTTAATACTTGCTCAACTTGCGTTGCAATCGATACAACGGCATCACCGAGCTCACCTCGTATTTGCTCTTTTACTGTTTCAAATGCTTTTTCATCGCGTATATCGCCGTGTTTCACTAATAAGCTATCAACACCTGCGGCGATACAGTCATCAATTAAATCAGCTATTTTACCAAATGGGTTAAAGTACAAACCCAGCTTTGCCTTATTCGGTAAGTTTTGTTGTAAGTACTTAATTGGCGACGGCACATTTAACAATACTAAACGGCGCAAACCTTGTTGATGCGCTTGCTGCGCTTTTGCTTCACTATCAAAAAGCTCCACTGCAGCGGCTGATTTTTTATCCACCAGCGCAGGGTATGCTTTTATTTCGTATTGACCTTGTTTTTTAACATATGACGCTGGCAGCTCACCAAAATCCCATTGTGTTAGGTCTGATTTTTCAATGCCTTTATCGGCTACTTTAGACAGTGTTTCGGTTACTTCACCTTGCAGCTCTGCTTTAAGTTTGGCTAAATCAAGTCCACGAGCAAGTAACTTATCGTGTTCATCACGTACTTCAAACTGTAATCGTAAATGCGGTGCAAGCGCGGTTAAATCCCACGCCTCCATATCAACTCTCACACCTGTCATTCTTAATAAGCGCGTAGCTAAAGCATCAATTAAGCTACCTTGCATTGGCTCAATAGCTGCAAGTACTGCATCTGCATAATTTGGTGCTGGCACAAAATTACGGCGAAGCGATTTAGGTAATGACTTTATAAGCCCACTTATTAGCTCATGTCTAAATGCAGGTATATGCCAGTCAAAACCACTCTCTTGTACTTGATTCAACAGCGCTACCGGTATTTGTACCGCAACGCCATCAACTGCTTGGCCTGGGTCAAAATGATAAGCAAGCGGCAGTATAATATTGTCTTGCTGCCATGTGTCAGGGTAGTCAAACTCAGTGATATTACTTGCACCATGCTGCATTAGCTCTTCACGAGTCATGTGTAAGTAATGCTTATTTTGTTGTTTTTGTGTTTTATACCATTTTAAAAATGCAGCGCGGTTATTAATTTCTTTGGGTATTTTTTTATCGTAAAACTCAAATAACGTTTGCTCATCAACTAAAATATCACGACGACGCGACTTATTTTCCAGTACTTGAATATCTTCTATTAGCTCACGGTTAAACGCTAAAAAGCTCTCATTTAAGCCCAGCTCTTGCTCAACTAATGCGGTGCGTACAAAAAGCTCTCGACTCACTTTAGGGTCAATATTGCTATAAACACAGCGGCGTTTATTTACAACAAGTAGGCCGTACAAAGTTTGCTGCTCAAACGCGATTACCGCACCTGGCTTTTTCTCCCAATGTGGCTCTGTATAGCTACGTTTTACTAAATGCTGCGCTAATGGTTCTACCCAGTTAATGTCTATTTTTGCATTTGTGCGGGCATATAATTTACTGGTTTCTACCAGCTCCGCTGACATGATCCATTTAGGACTCTTTTTAAATAAACCTGAACCCGGAAAAATATGAAACTGACTATTACGTGCACCTTTGTATATTTGCTTCTCATCTTTAAAGCCAATATGGCTCAGCATTCCGCTTAGTAGCGCTTTATGAACAAGTTCGCCATCAGCCGCTTGGCTGGTTGCTTTCATACCCATTTCGTTACACACAGTACTTATTTGATAAACAATATCTTGCCACTCACGCAGACGCATATAGGCTAGGAAATCTTTTTGACACAGCTTTCTAAACTGGCCGTTAGTCAGATCGCTTTGCTGCTCTTCTAAGTAATTCCATAAGTTCAAAAAAGCGATAAAGTCTGAATCTGGGTCGTCAAAGCGACCGTGTTTTTCATTGGCTGCAGCACGTTTTTCTTGCGGGCGTTCGCGTGGATCTTGAATCGACAGCGCCGCCACAATAACAATCACTTCACGCAATGCGCCAAGTTTGTGAGCTGTGAGCACCATTTTAGCTAAACGAGGGTCTACCGGTAATCGGCTGAGTTCTCTACCTGAAGCGGTTAAACTCGTTTTACTATCACGTTTGTCTGGTTTTACTGCTTGTAGTTCTTCTAATAACGACAAACCATCACTTATATTACGGCTATCTGGTGCTTGCACAAACGGAAATTGCGCCATATCACCAAGCCCGAGTGCCAACATTTGCAAAATAACTGAGGCAAGATTAGTACGCAGTATTTCAGGGTCGGTAAACTCTGGGCGCGATAAAAAATCATCCTCAGAGTACAAGCGTATACAAATACCCGCTTCAACACGTCCACAACGACCCATACGCTGATTAGCACTTGCTTGCGATATAGGTTCTATTGGCAGGCGCTGAACTTTTGTACGATAACTGTAGCGGCTTATACGCGCAGTACCTGGATCTATGACATAACGAATACCCGGCACAGTTAGTGACGTTTCGGCTACGTTGGTCGATAAAATAATATGACGACGAGAATGTGGCGCAAATATACGGTTTTGCTCTGCGTTAGATAAGCGCGAGTAAAGTGGCAATACATCTGTGTGTTTTAAATTACGCTTGCTAAGTGCATCAGCGGTATCGCGTATTTCACGCTCACCGTTTAAAAATATCAGTATGTCACCAGGACCTTCCGCGCACAGTTCGTCAACAGCATCAAAAATACCTTGTAGCTGATCGCCCTCGGCTTCCATATCTTCTTTATTAATATCGGCCGTTGGGTTGTAACGCACATCAACAGGGAAAGTACGACCCGATACTTCTATAATGGGCGCATCATCAAAATGCTTTGAAAAGCGCTCAGGATCGATGGTTGCAGACGTAATTATTATTTTTAAATCGGGACGTTTTGGAAGTAGGTTTTTTAAGTAACCTAAAATAAAGTCGATGTTTAAACTACGCTCGTGCGCTTCATCTATAATTATGGTGTCGTATTGGTTTAAAAAACGGTCTTGCTGAATTTCTGCCAGTAAAATACCGTCAGTCATTAGTTTAACGTATGTATTATTAGAAACCTGATCGCTAAAACGAATTTTAAAACCGACTTGCTGACCAAGTTCGCACTTCATTTCTTCAGCAATACGGTTAGCCACCGTTCGCGCTGCTAATCGGCGTGGTTGAGTATGGCCTATTAAGCCATCAACACCACGACCAAGCTCTAAACACATTTTAGGTATTTGAGTTGTTTTACCTGAGCCCGTCTCACCGGCAATAATTACCACTTGGTTATTTGCAATGGCGTCTTTAATTGTTTCCTTTTTTTGACTTACTGGCAATTGCTCAGGGTAAGTCACTTTAGGAAGGCCCGCTAAGCGTTTATCACGTAATTCTTGGCTACGGGTTATATCAGCCGCTATTTTTTCAAGCGCGTTGGCATGCTTGTTTTCATCTGTTATTTTTTTTACGCCATGTAAGCGTTTTTTGAAAATGAATTGATCTTTTTTCAAGCACGTTTTTAGCTCGCCAAACAACTGACCTAGGTTTACCACCCGCATACCTTACAAAATTAGTTAAAGAGCCATAATTGTATCAAATTAAACGGCCGGGGTTAATCCTACAAAATGCATAACACGGGGTTGTTTGTTATATAAACGCTGCGATTCACCCAAACTGCGAATAATAAATCTATCTCAAGCGGTTATTTTCAGCGCTAACTGCGCTGAAAATAACTGGCTAGCAAAAAATGAATTTAAATATCATTGTGGTTCAATAAGTTAGTAAATCTCTTAACCAGAGTTGAGGTTAATTAAATTACTTTGGCTTATTCGTCGTTAAAAATGCCCACGTAGGTCGCTTGCGTATTCGATTTACTTGCCCGATACATGCCAGAGGTATTAAACGGCAAGCTAATATTCCCCTTAGTATCAATAATAATAACGCCGCCAGTGCCGCCAATTGGCTTAAGCACACCGTTTATAACTTCATCTCCAGCTTCAGCTATGGTTTTACCTTGATACTTAACACGCGCACATATATCGCTCGCTACGTTATAGCGAATAAAATATTCACCGTGCCCTGTTGCCGATACTGCGCACGATTCGTTTTCAGCAAATGTCCCAGCACCAATTACCGGCGCGTCACCTACACGGCCATAACGTTTTGCCGTCATACCTCCTGTGGATGTACCTGCCGCTAAATTACCGTTTTTATCAAGCGCCACTGCGCCAACCGTGCCCATTTTGTAAGAGTTAGGCAATGCTTTGTGCGCAGCTTGGTACTTTTTACTGGTTGCTTTGGCTTTATCTAATTTTTGTTTTGCTTTTAAAAGCGCTTTGTAACGAGGCTCGGTATCAAATAAGTTATTTTCGACAAGTTCAACACCTTGCTCTTTAGCAAACTCCTCAGCGCCTTGCCCACTAAGCATTACGTGTACAGAGTTATCCATGACCAAACGCGCTAATTTAATCGGGCTCTCAATATGCTTTACACCCGCAACTGCGCCTGCTTCACGGTTTCGACCATCCATTATGGATGCATCAAGCTCATGCCCGCCATCGTAAGTGTATACCGCTCCACGCCCTGCATTAAAATAAGGCGATTGCTCTAATACTGTAATTGCCGCAGTTACCGCATCTAAACTTTCACCGCCTTGGTGCAATACTTTATAACCTGTCTCTACGGCCTCTGTTAATTTAGCGCGGTACAGCTTTTCTTGAGCGGGTGTAAATCGTGCTTTTTCTATTGTCCCTGCCCCACCATGAATCGCAATGGCAAAAGGAGTCTCTGCAGCGAATACGCTATTACTTAAAGCAAAAAGGCTGCTCGCAAAAATTGCTAATAAGGGTGTTTTCATAATGAGTTCTTTTATGGGAAAGTTATAAACTAATGTGAATGGTTGCGGGCTTAATTTCAACTAAAGTGAGTTTAATGGCATAAAAAAAGCGCCTTAAGGCGCTTTTTAAAATTTTACGTGTTTGTAATTAAGCTTGTTTAGCTTTTAAACGCGCTAAACGTGCTACTTGATGAGTAGACGTTAAGAAAGAATAAATTGGTGCTAAGTAACCACGTTTACGAAGCTCTAAGAAATCAGCATCGCTTAACTCGTTTAGCTTTTTCTCATCGATAAGGTAAATACCGTTGATGTCTTTTTTCTCGCCTTTAATGTCTACTGTTAGCGTTTGCGCAATTAGTAGCTCTTTATCAGCAAGGAATTTAGTGAACGCTTCAGTTACTTGAGAAAACTCAATGAAAGATACAAGCGCTTCTTTACGACGTTTTAGGTAATCTGTTTCTTCGCCGTTTTCAAATAATGCATTACCTTCGTCTTCACCAACAAGCGCACTTGCTTCGTCAATTACGATACCGTATTGATCTTGATCTGGGTGTTTAACTAAGCCCAGTGGGTAACGAGTAGATGCCATAGGTGCAAATGCTGCAGTCCATTTACCATCTTCTACAAAAAGGTTTTCGCCTGGCTCTAAGCCAAACATAGCAACAGCTTGAAAAGTGCCGCTTTCGTTGTTTTTAACGAATGACATTGGAAACTCGTTTGCTACGCGTGCAAACTCATGTGCAACTACTGGCACTAAATGTTGAGTTTTCATGAATTCTACATTGATGCCGTTTTGAATTTTAGTGTTGGCATGTTTTTCGTTGTGTAAAGGCTGTACTTGTTGCTCCGCCATTTTACTGCTCCGTTTATTTTAATTTATATGTTTCATTGTTAATACCTTTAGGCTAATGCTTTTGAGCTAAAAAAGGAAGGGAAACTTTTATGACAACGACCATGAAAAAATAAAATTTAACTAAATCTGAACGTTGCTAAAAAACATACAGCTCAAACTCATAATTTTTGTTCAAAAACAACACACTTCGTGGTTGATTTTAATACAAACCAAAGTTATTCATTAACATTGGTTAACAGTTCAGGACTGTTTTTTTGCAGTGTTTAGGCTTAAATTTGAGCAAATAAAAAAGGCCGCTTATATAAGCGGCCTTTAAAAGTTAAATTAGCACCTAAATTAAGGCGCCCAATATACTTCAATATTTATACTTGGGTGATTAAGCACAGCGCGAAGTGGCATGTCATTAACATCGCCGCCCGCTTTTGCTTGCTTATAAACAGCGAGTTTTTCTTCACCGCTAATTAAAAGCTTAACTACTTTAGATTGCGCAATGGCATTTAACGTAAGTGTCATGCGCTCAGTAATACTACCCGTCACATCACTTTGTATCGCATTAATTGCACATACTGTTTGCTCAGTTGTTAAACCGTGCTCTAAACCTTCTGCATTTGGGAATAACGACGCTGTATGACCATCTGGGCCCATGCCTAGAATAGTTACATCGTATGGCGCTTTTAAAGCACTGTAAGCGGCTTCACACACTTCACTGCCTTGCTGCGCGGTTGGAGCATCGTTTTTCATGGTTATAAAGTTTGCAGCACTGCCAAAATTTTGTAATAACGTGCTTTTAATAAATGCTTCGTTACTTTTTTCATGGCTTGGGTCTACCCAGCGTTCATCAACCATAGCAACATCAACATGTTGCCAATCTAAATCAAGCGTTGATAAATGCTTATAAGCTGGCGCAGGAGACGAGCCACCCGACACCATTAATACAGCACGGCCATCGTTTTTAATACCATCACGTAGTGATTGCTCAAGCGTTGCAGAAAGCTCAGCTGTTAACGCGTCTTTATCGTCAAAAAATTTTTCAACTAGTGTTGCCATGCTTATACCTTATCGCCTGTGTTAAACCACACGTGGCTTTTTTCTGCCAATAGTTCATCAGCATCCTCAGGACCCCAGCTACCAGCACGGTAAAGCGCAGGCTTGCCTTTGTCTTGCCAACGGTCAATGATTGGATCAATCCATTTCCACGCTTGACGAACTTCATCACGGTGAATAAATAATGATGGGTTATTTGCAGCGGCATCAAGCATTAAACGCTTGTACGCATCTGAGTGAAAACCATTGCTGTAAGCTTGTGAAAGCTCAATATTCATTGTTACTGGTTCAAGTTGCATTTGAAGGTTATCAAGACGCTTAGACATAAGCGTTAGTTGAATCGTTTCCTCTGGCTGCAAACGAATAACAAGACGATTTGGCTCGATATTACCCACGTTATCTTCGTAGATATTGTGAGATACTTTTTTGTATTCAACCACAATTTCTGCACAGCGCTTAGCCATACGTTTACCCGTACGAAGGTAAAATGGAACACCCGCCCAGCGCCAGTTATCAATATGCGCGCGAATAGCTACAAACGTTTCTGTTTTACTAGAACCTTCATTTAGCTCTTCTAAGTAACCCGGTACAATTTTACCGTTTAAGTCACCTGGTACGTATTGACCACGAACAATATTTTCATCAACATCACCACCTACTAGTGGGCGAAGTGCTTCTAATACTTTTAATTTTTCGTTACGAATACTGTTAGCGTTAAGCTTATTAGGCGACTCCATTGCAACTAAACAAAGCAGTTGTAATAAATGGTTTTGAACCATGTCACGAAGTGCACCGGCTTTATCGTAAAAACCAGCACGGCTTTCAAGGCCAACAGTTTCTGATAAGCTAATTTGGATGTTATCAATAGATTTAGCATCCCACATATTTTCAAACAATGAGTTTGAAAAACGTAGCGCCATTAAGTTTTGTACTGTTTCTTTACCTAAGTAATGGTCAATACGGAAAATTTGCTCTTCATTAAAAAATTCCGCAATTTTTCCATTAATTGCTTCAGCAGAATCACCGCAATAACCAATAGGCTTTTCAACAACAACGCGTGATGTAGGTGTAATTAAACCTTTAGTCGATAATATTTCACAACATGTGCCGTAAACAGCAGGCGGAAGCGATAAATAAAACACACGAGACTTAGTGCTTTCGTGCTCATCTAAAATGCCTTTTAGTACATCCCAGTTGTCATCTGCTTCTGTAACATTACTTACCACTGGCACTAAAAAAGTAGAAAACGCTTTCCAATCTTTAGCGTTAAACTCACCTTTGCTTAAAAATTCTTGTAATGCTTTATGCGCTGTTTCTACGTATTCAGCACGTTTCGATTCTTCGCGCACTGTTGGTAGGATACGTGAGCCTTCAGGTAAGTTACCTTCTTGATATGCTCTGTACATTGCAGGTAGCAATTTGCGTAACGCAAGATCACCACCGCCCCCAAAAATTATAATATCAAAAGGATTAAGCATAGTTACTCTCTACGTTGTGATACCCAGTACATTTTATAAATGTGCGGGTATGCCTATTTATTGCTAGATTAGATGGCTTTTATAGCTGTATTTAAATAAAAGCCTGCTGAATTGTTCTGTATCGATGATTTATTATTATTTTTATCATTGCGCTTATTAAATGAGCCTTAGGGGCCCTGTATCTCCTCTCACAAAAATACAGACCCTAAGCACTCCAGCGCTACCCGTTCAAAGGTACTCGGTTTACTTACTTGCGTAAGCGAATTTTTTACTGCGTACGGTTTTGTTTGTAGTACGCCATTAAGCCGTTTGTAGAACTATCATGAGCATGTTTAACGCTTTCATCAGTGAGTTCACTCTCAATTTTAGATGCTAAACCTTTACCCAGTTCTACACCCCATTGGTCAAACGAACATATTTCTAAAATAATGCCTTGGCAAAATATCTTATGCTCATACAGTGCAATTAAACGGCCCACTGTTTTAGCATCTACTGTATCTAATAGCATAGACGTTGTAGGACGATTGCCTTGATGAATTTTATGATTTAATAACTCATCAATCTCTGCTTGCGATTTACCCTTAGCGGTTAAATCAGCAGTAACTTGCGCTGCATCTACACCACTCATCATCGCTTCTGTTTGTGCAAAGAAGTTTGATAATAAAATATCGTGATGCTTATCAACATTCACTTGTGGTTTAACTGATGCAATAAAATCTGCAGGTACAATTACATTACCTTGGTGTAAACACTGATAAAATGCGTGCTGACCATTAATACCCGTCATGCCCCAAATAATTGGAACTGTAGTATAAGGTACCGTTTCGCCTGCAAAGTTAACGTGTTTACCGTTACTTTCCATTTCGCCTTGCTGTAAATACGCAGGCAACATATGCAGTGCTTGGTCGTACGGTAATATAGCTTGCGCTGTATAACCTAAAAAGCTCGTATTCCATACACTAAGCAATGCCATAATTAATGGTATATTTTGCTCAAACGGCGCAGATTTAAAGTGCTCGTCTATTTCAAACGCACCTTCTAAAATTGCTTCAAAGGCGTCGTAGCCTAAATATAAAGCAATTGGTAAGCCTATCGCACTCCAAAGTGAAAAGCGACCACCAACCCAATCCCACATAGTGAATACGTTTTCGTCGCTGATACCAAAGGCTGCCGTTTTTTCTAAATTTGTACTTACTGCAACAAAATGCTTTGCAATTGTACTTTCATCTTTTGTTGTTTGTAAAAACCAGTCAACCGCCGTTTTTGCGTTTGTCATAGTTTCTGACGTAGTAAATGTTTTTGACGAAATAACAAATAATGTTGTTTCAGGGTCAATGGCTTTTAATATAGACGAAATTTGTACACCGTCAGCATTAGATACGTAATGAACATTTAACGTATCATCAGCAAGTGCTTTTAATGCCTCGGTTGCCATTTGTGGGCCAAGGTTAGAACCACCTACGCCAATACTTACCACATCTTTTACCACTTTACCGGTATAGCCTAACCATTTACCGCTACGAACTTTTTCTACAAACACTTTAATTTTAGCTAATTCGTTGTCTACGGCTTGTGTTACGTTTTCGCCATCCACTATTAATGGAGTGTGAGCACGATTACGAAGTGCCGTATGTAGTACTGAGCGATCCTCGGTGATATTTATTTTTTCACCGCTAAACATTTTATCGCGCCACGATGCAATATCGCATTCTTTAGCAAGCGACATTAAGTTAGCAAAAACATCGTTATCAATAAGTTGCTTAGAATAGTCGAATAATACGCCAGGTACTTGAGTCGAAAACTGAGAAAAGCGCGTGTCATCTTGTGCAAATAACGTTTTCAGATGTGTTTGTTTCATCTTAGCTGCACTTTGTTCTAGTGCTTGCCAACTTGCTAGTTGCGTTCGGTTAGACATGGAAATATCCTCTAGTTTTTTCAATCAATTGATTTAAAAATGTTTTTTATAAAAGCAAAACTCTTAACACTGTTTATTTACACTAAAATAAAGCGCCGATAGTATAACTAAAAATGCAAAAAAAGTGCTGTTTTTATAATTTTAGATGCCGATGATAACGCAATTTTTAGCTTTTGACACCGGTATCATAAAAATTTTATAAATTAATTTACCCGCAATTTTAAAGGCAACGGGATAGCTTAATCAATCAAAATGAAATATTAATGAATTTTTATCAGCACAATAATTACTTTTTATAGTTATTCACTAATTACTAGGGCTTGTTTACCTTGCGAGCAAATAAACCTTAAAAACAAAAAAATCGGCCCTAAAGCCGATTTTGTATAAATTACAATCTTTGTTTAATTACTAAGCGCTAACCCGCCACTTAGGTTATAAACCGTTTTGTATCCTAGTTGCATTAAATTAGTTGCAGCAATTTTTGAGCGGTTACCACTACGGCATAATAAAATGTACTTGTTATTTTTGTTTAATTGCCCTTCAAATACCGCATTTGCCATTCTGCTAAGTGGTATATTTAATGTTTTTTCATCTAGCGTATTAAATAACTGAGCAACATTATTTGCTCCATGCTCATACGGCTCCCGAGTATCTATTAAATATGTATCGCTGGTGTTTAACATTACTTTAGCGTCATCAAAATTTAATTGCTGTGTATCAACCTCAGGTAACGCATTTACATAACCACACAATTGCGTGTTATCTACTTGTTTTGAAGCGTCGTACTGCTGTTTTTGTATTGCAAATTCATCAGCTGAAATACTGCCGCTCACTAACGCATCAAGTAATGGTGTTTGGTTTTGCTGTACAGCCCAGTTCATGGCAAAACATTGTTGGTAATCGTGCCCTGAGCAAATAATGCTGGTGCTATTAAGTTGCTCGCTCATTGCTAAAATAGAGCGTGCCATTGCTTTTGCATCCCCACCTATAAGCGATGTATTGCCAAGCCCTGCAGGCAGTATTAAATCACCACAAAAACAGTAACGCGTTTCGCCATTACTGTTTTTTAATAAATAACTTACACTGTCTTTGCTGTGCCCAGGTGTAACTACTTTTTCAAGTACGTCGTTTGCCAAGTTAATACTTGCTGTATTTAGCGGCCAACCTAGCGAATCAACCTCACCTTTTACAACTCTTGAGTCAAGAACGCTGGTTAGTAAATTAGTCGCTGACTCTCGCTCTTGATGCAGATGAGTATTAAGCACCGCCGATATAGTTAAGTTTTGTGTATTAGCTATTTTTTCAAAGCGCGGAATAAGCTCAATAATAGGATCAATAATTACAGCGTGTTTATCATCGCTTACATAAAGCCAACTACATGCACCTTGGTGCCTAAATTGAGTAAGGCCCAGTGCGCATACTTCTTGTTGTGGTGTGGTGCTGTCAGATACGATTAAACAGTTTGCCTGTAGTATTGCTTTGAGAGCGCGAATACGCACACAAGCATCATCAATATCATGTTGTGTTGCAGCAGGTCCAAACGACAGTCTAATCGCGTTTTCGCTTTGCCACTTACTTGCACCCATTGCATCTAAAACAAAACTTGTTGATGCGCCTGTACTACAAGCCGAACCACCACTTACGCGAATGCCCGCAGCGTCAAATAAATCAATCACTTCTTTGCTAGTTAAATCGTTAACAGCAAAGTTAAGTGTGGTAGGCACGCTATAAGCAAAATCATGATTGAATGTAATATCGCCAAAGGTGTCTTTTATCGCGCTTTGTAACTGGCTTCGATAAGAGTTAAGTACGCTAACAGACTTAAACGTGTTGTCTGATTTATCAAGCAACATACTAAATAGCTTATTTAACCCTGCAATACCGGGTAGATTTTCGGTGCCTGAGCGCATTCCACTTTCTTGACCGCCACCCGCTATAAAAGGTGTGTACGCACTGCCACTACGAATATATAAAAAACCAATACCTTTCGGTGCATAAAGCTTATGCCCCGAAAAAGGTGCGTAGTCTATTGTTGTATCACTCAGCGCGAGCGCTTGTTTACCGAGCGCCTGCACGCAATCCACCATCCACGATACATTTTTATTACGGCTACGAATTACCTGCTCAATAGCAGGTAAATCTTGATATACACCGGTTTCGTTATTAACGGCCATGGTGCAAATCATCAAAGCGTTATCTATATGTTTAGCTATAAAATCTAAATCTAAAATACCGTTACTATCAACCGGAATAGCAAGCACCTCAGCATTAACGTCAAGTACGCTATTCCAGTGCTTAAGTGTATTTGGCACCGCTTTGTGCTCAGTAGCGCCATATAACAATACGGGGTTTTTAATCGGGTGTTTTTTAGCATCAATTAACGTAGAAACCACCGCAGTTTGAATGCCTTCTGTTGCGCCAGAGGTAAATAAAATATCGCCATTACTTGCGCCAATAACTGTGTGTGCTTTTTGACGTGTTTGTTCTAATAAATGCTTGGCTTGAATACCTGTAATGTGCGGGCTTGAAGGATTACCAAAACATATTTGCATGGTATGAGAAACAACATCAGCAATACAAGGCAACACAGGGGTCGTTGCGTTTGCATCAAGGTAAACTTGTTTTACTGGCTCATCGTGCAATAAAAACTCAGACATTAAAAAACGCACCTTATTACTAAAAAATATATCTTATTACCAATAGTACATAAATTTACAGGTAATGAGTAATAATCAATTAGCACTAGAGGTGCGTTTACTATGCTTTTTTAGACTAAAAGTCTGTTTACTTAACTATTCACTGACCTCTTTACTTATCTCTTCATGCGTTGACGACCAAGCTGTTATTAGCGCTTTTACTAATGAAGCCAACGGGATGGCAAAAAATACGCCCCAAAATCCCCATAAGCCACCAAAAAATAATACCGCGACAATTATAAATACCGGATTTAAATCAACCGCCTCAGAAAACAGCAGTGGTACAAGTACGTTGCCATCAAGCGCCTGAATAATTCCGTAAATAATTAAAATGGTCCAAAACTGTGTTTCTAATCCAAACTGAAACAGCGCAACTGCCGCTACCGGAATAGTGACGAGTGCCGCGCCAATAAATGGAATTAATACCGACAAGCCAACAAGCACACCAAGTAGTGCGGCGTAGCGTAAATCTAAAACAGTAAATGCAATAAAAGACACACCACCAACAATTAAAATTTCAAACACTTTACCGCGAATGTAATTCATAATTTGTTGATTCATTTCGTGCCACACTTGCAAAATCAAGCGTCGTTGCTGCGGGATCAGTTTAGCAATACTCCCCGTTAGCTCCAGCTTATCTTTAAGCATAAAAAACACCAGTAACGGCACAAGTACTAAATATATAAGCCATGCAACAACATCTTTTAATGAGGTTAGTGAAAACGACAATACAGTTTGACCAAACTCAATGATTTTAGCTTCTACCGTTGCAACAATAGCTTGTACTTGATCTATGTTAATTAAACTTGGGTATTGTTCAGGTAAAGCCATTAAATAAGACTTCCCTTGCTCTAACATATGCGGGGTTTCTTGCACTAAGTTACTGGTTTGCTTCCAAAGCACTGGGCCAATAACCAAAATAAGGGTGAGCATAATGCTAATAAATATCAACATTACAATAATCGTTGCAGTAAAACGTTTTAAGCCAACGCGCTCTAAATGAACAACCGGCCAATCAAGTAAGTAAGCAATAACCAATGCTACAAGCACAGGAACAATTAACGAGCCAAAAAAGTAAAGTAAGGCCACTGAGGCTAATAATAAAAATAATAAGGTAGACGAATGAGGATCCGAGAACTTCCTTTCGTACCATGTTTTTACGTATTCAAACATGTAATGGCTCCACTAATAACAACCCACGTTGTTTATCAAAATTGTAACTATAAGCATTTTTTTTCAAAAAACGTTCAATATCGTTCGCACTTTCACCTTTATTAAGACTAAAAGTGATACGTTGTTTTGAAGATTGCGCACTTCGTAGCGCAAGTTTAAACTGCACAAATTGCTGAGGGCATTTAAACTCTTTTAAATCGCGCTCTACCATAACTACTTTATCCGTATAGTAAATGAATAATAAGTCGCATATTTACGGTCAATATACTTATATACCCAAACCATTGTAACTTTTTGTTAAAACAATACCTGCAATAGTTTATCCTTATAACATAACTAGCAGTAAGGATAAGTTAATGCCTGGCACGCATAATAAAGCGCAACTACCCAGTAATCCAACACTCAAAGAGATTAATTGGTTTAAAAAGCAAATTAACTGGGGCGAACTACCTCCTTTTTATCACCTTGTTGCCTCATCAATAAGCGAATCAGAAGGAATTTTAGATCATGGATTCGATAATGCAGTTAAACAACTTATAGATAAACGCAATTGGAACTTAGATCTATTAGAAGGCCATGAAGACAGCCTTGGTGTAATACACACCAAACATAAGCCACGTATTGCGCTGCACCAAGTTTTTACCGACAGAGGCTTTGAGCTATGGGCACAGCCTTATGCTAAAGATGTTATTGTTGACCAATACATAAAAAATAATCGCTTTATGGAGTTTAGAGTGTGGGATCCACATTCAATGAAGAACCTGATCAGAATAAGTCAGTTACATAAGTTTATTGGCTTTTATTTTGAACGGGGCGACAAAGCAGATAAAGCCATTATTTTACATGCACATAAAGTAGTACATAAAATTATTACTTTTTTGCAGCGAGAATTGAACGTTGTAAAGCTTGATGGAGTCACAATAAAAGAACTATACCAATTGTGCGAAAAAGACAGCCGTGCAAGCAGTGACGAAATAGACATAGCCAAAATTGCAATTGGCGAACAAATTAACAAGGAATAAAATGCAGCTAAAATCAGCATTTATCACTTTATGCAGTGCCGCGCTTACGTTTAGCTTATTAGTAAGCGAACCTTTAAAAGCGCAAACCAATTTCACACTTCCTGATTTAGGAACATCTGCACTACAAGCACTGCCACTTGAAAAAGAACAAGCTATTGGCGAAGTAATGATGATGCAAATACGAGGTTCATCGCCAGTTATAAACGATCCTGTGCTAGATGAATACCTCACGACTATTGGCCGTAAACTTGTTGCTAATGCTAACGATGTACGTTTTCCGTTTTCGTTTTTTTGGATAAATAACTCGGAAATAAATGCGTTTGCATTTTATGGCGGGCATGTAGGTGTACACACCGGGTTAATAGCTCAAGCCGATAACGAGAGCCAGTTTGCTTCGGTACTTGGTCACGAAATTGCTCACGTAACACAGCGCCACTTAGCACGTAGAATACAGCAGCAACAAGATAACAGCGCGCTGACCATTGCCGGTATGATTGCAGGTATATTAGCAACCGTTGTTGCACCCGACGCGGGTATTGCCATTATATCTGCCAGCCAAACACAATCTGCTTTTAGTCAGTTAACGCATAGCCGCTCAGCTGAGCAAGAAGCTGACCGCATAGGCATGCAAACACTTAATAATGCAGGATTTGATCCCCGTGCATCGAGTGAGTTTTTAACTAAACTTGCAGCGCAAATTCGCTATAAATACAAGCCACCAGCATTTTTGCTAACTCACCCATTACCAGAGAGTCGTGTATCAGATGTACGTTTGCGTGCAGAGCAATTTCCTGTGCGCCTTATGAATGCGAGCCTTGAGTTTAATTTAGCAAAAAGTCGAGTGCTTGCCCGCTATGACAACAAACCAGAAAACGCAGAAGATCTATTTAGAAAGCTACTGCGCGAAAACACCTACAACAACACTGCATTAAAGTATGGCTTAGCCATAAGCTTGCTTGATCAAAAAAAGCTTGATGAAGCAGCGCCAATATTAGACGAGCTTTTAAAAAACGATCCTAAAAACTTATTTTATATAGATACCCATACCGATTTACTTATTGCACAAAAAAAGGCAGATGAAGCCGTTAAGTTTTTAGCGGATTTAAATCAGTATCGCCCTAATAATCAGGTAATTACACTTAACTATGCCAACTCAGCACTTGAAGCTGAGCAATATGAGCTTGCTGAAAATATTTTAAAGAGTTTTTTACTCGAAAAGCCAGATCATAACTTAGGCAAACAACTCCTTGCCGACGCGTATAAAAAACAAGATAAATTAGCCTCTTATCACGAAGCTAACGCCGATGTATTAGCGCAATATGGTGCTTATTTAAAAGCCGCAGACGAAGTACAAAAAGCACTAAACTTTGTAGAGCCTACTCAACTTGTAAAGCAACAACGTTTAAAAGCACTACTTACCCAGTATCGACTTTTACAAAAAGAGCTTGCAAGACTTTAAGTCTGCAAGCGCTTACCCTAAAATAGACGCAATTCACACTTTGGAATCATTTTATGTCTGTTACTATTTACCACAACCCACGTTGTTCTAAATCACGCGAAACGCTAGCACTACTGCAAAGTAAAGCAATAGAGCCAAGTGTTGTAGAGTATTTAAAAACGCCTCTTACACACGAGCAAATTTCAACGCTTGTAATCCAACTTGGTTTTTCATCCGTACGTGAATTAATGCGCACAAAAGAAGATGACTACAAAGCACTTAATTTAAAAGATGAAAGCAGTGAATCAGCATTAATAGATGCCATGGTACAAAATCCAAAACTAATTGAACGCCCTATTGTAGTGAATAACAATAAAGCAGCGATTGGTCGTCCACCAGAAAACGTACTAAGCGTTTTATAATGAGTGCAACCATAGTGGTGCTTTATCACTCAAGCCATGGCTCAGTTGAAGCAATGGCTCACGAAATAGCAGAGTCGATAGAGCAACAAGGTGCTACAGCACTGCTTCGCACCTTTGTGGCTAAAAATGCGCACGACATTGTGATCACCAAAGATGATTTAATAAATTGCGATGGTTTAGCATTTGGTACACCAACCCGATTTGGCATGATGGCCTCTCAAGCTAAAAGCTTTTGGGAAACCACCAGCGACTTATGGTTAAAAGGTCAGCTAATAGATAAGCCAGCATGTGTGTTTTCGTCATCAAGCAGTATGCATGGTGGTAATGAAGCAACCTTACTTAACTTATCTCTGCCACTATTACACCACGGTATGATGCTACTGGGCGTGCCGTACGATGTACCCGAACTACTTGCAACACAAACAGGTGGAACACCATACGGTGCAACACACGTTGCTGGCAGCGCTAATAGTGCACAGCTAAGCAAAGACGAAATTAAAATATGCCAAAGCGTTGGTAAACGCCTTACTCACATTGCGAGAAAACTTAAATGAATACAGCTGACAACCCAGCTAAAAAGCCGATTACAGTAAAGTTTCAGCGTGCCGCACTATTTGGCTATGTAGGTTTACTTGTTCTTATTCCACTGTGGATGTATTTTGTGCCACCTCTAAATGGTAATGCGAGTTTAGTGTCTTTATTTTTGCCTATTATTCCGTTACTACTGCCGCTAAGAGGCATAATTAAAGATAATACATACACTTATGCGTGGGCTAACTTTGTTGTAATGTTGTATTTTATTCACGGACTTACCATGCTGTGGGCCGCTCCTGATGAATTAATTTGGGTATTGCTAGAGCTTGTGTTTGCCTCTTCAATGTTTATTGGCTGTACTTACTACGCAAGACACCGCGGACAAGAACAAGGTTTAAAAATCCGTAAGCTTAAAGAAGAACTAGCTGAAGAAAAAGCAGCAAATGAGCACGGTAAATAAGGCTTAACCATAAACGGTTATAAACACAAAAAACGCGCTTAAATTGCTTTAAGCGCGTTTTTTATTAGCTGTTTAAAAGTGACTAAACTAAATCACTTAAGGCAGCTAGCACCACAATACTCGCCAACCCTATTTGAGCAATTAAGCTAATAAACGAAAAGCCTCTAAGCACAAATAAACCCCAAGGGTGTTTAATATGTGGATATAACGCACAGCGTTTTAAAGTGGTCGCAAAGAAAAAACAAATCACTGCCGCCATAGTTAAACTCAGCGTTAGCTCACTTTTAATAGAGAGTGTTTCATCAAAAAAGAAGAACAACTGCAAAGGCAGCAATATAGTGACAATAGCGTGCAGCACATGTACTTTTTTAATGCGATCAAACTGCCCTTCCGGCGAAAGCTCTTTAATACCAAAGTCACGCTCTAAGCATTTAACTAAGTTATTAGCTTTAATACTAACCGCCAAACGGTAACAACTTAAACCTTCTTTATTGCGCGCTCTAAAGTTATAGCCCGCTTTAATAAGCAGCACCATTAACGATTCATTTTTAGCAAATACAGCGTAATGAAGTGCTGTGTTACCTAAATTATCAACCGCTTTTTTGTCTTGCTTTGCAAGTAGCGTTTCAACCACATTTACAAAGCCTTTTTCGGCGGCCCACATAAAAGCTGTTTTATTGTTTTCATCAGCAAGAACACCTGTAGCGCCTTGCTCAATAAAACGCATTGCCATTGTTTGCTTGGCTGTTTTTTTACGCAGGTGCGTTAATAATGCTTTTTCTAGCAGTACAACAGAGTCAACATCAGGAGAAACCTGTGTAAGCAACGTAAAATAGTCTTTACCCGCTGCTACTTTTTCGCTGGCAAGTTCAGAAAGAGTATCTAAATCAGCAATAGACTCTGGAATAAACGCACTTAAGCGCTCTCTAAAATCAACTTCTTTCCAAAGGGCTAATGTATCTTTTGCCGAAAGTTTACTTTTATTATTTAGCGCATGCTCAATTAACGTGAAATAGCGTTTACTAAAAAACAAATCGACTAAAGACAGTGGCGTATCTATGGTATTTTGTGCAGCCACACTTGCGTATTTTTCAAGGCGCTGGCATAGCATAAGCACTAAGCTTTCAGGGGTGTATTCATTATCGTAGTAATGGCTTTTAACCGCACTAATATACGCTTGTGCGTCTTCGTCATATTCAGAGATATGTTGAAAGTAACATTCTTCAAATGGTTCTAGCGGGGTTAGCCATGCCAAATAATAAATAGGCGGTAACACGGTGGTGCATACACCATCGTCTTCATTTGTAGAACGACAAGCAGGCCAAGCTTCCAAAGCATCTAAAATAAAGGCACCGTTTTGTTCTACCAGTCCTTTAATAAGTAATGGGTATTCCTTTGGCCAAATCAGTACATTTTCCATTAAAACAACACAACTCCAGTGTGGCTTGGGGGTGGTAAGTTATATCAGTTTTTAGCTGACACCACGCTTAATCAAAGTGTCGATATTCTAGCACACCTTTGTTTTGCTGCTAGCGCAAAATTACGCAATAACAACAATCCTTTACTTACAAATATAAAAACGGCCAAGTACATAAGTAATTGGCCGTTTTTGAGGTTGGAGTTGGGCTTAATCAGAGCCAGACAAATAGTCTATTTACTTTTTAACTCGCTAATAACTTGATCTAAACCCACTTCAGAAATGCGTTGAATAATCTCTTTTTGCTTAGCACTTAATAGTGAAATGCCTTCGGCAACAATATCGTATACTTTCCACTCATCATTTTTACCTAAACGAAGCTTAAAACTTAAGTCGATTGTAGGCGCATTTGGCTCAATAATTTGTGTATTAACTGTTGCGTACTCAGAGTCACTTTTTGCGTTATTACGCTCAAATACTACTTTTTGACCTGTGTACTTCATTAGTGCACCGGCGTATGTGCCTGTTAAGTAATGCTCTACTGCATCTATAAATTGAACTGCCTGTTCGCGCTCAATGCCTTTAATGTGTTTACCTAATAATTTAAACGACACAAACTTAACATCGATATGTGGCATTAAACGTTTTTCAACAATGGCAGCCATCGCTTCTTTGCTTGCTGTGCCTTTTGAATTTACTTGGCCAATGTCTGCAAATAGCTTATCGGCTACTGATTCAAGTAACTGATCTGGCGATTGCTGAGTTTGTGCAAATAACGAACTACTAAAAAAAGCAGTGGCTAAAACGAATAGTTTAAAGAGTTTCATAATTGTATATGTCTGTGTGATTAAGATGGCTGTAATTTACGCGAACTATACGCAATAAAAAAGGCACAAATAAGCAACTTATTAATGCCCAAATCGCACCAATAAAATAACTAAAATAAATTCAAGCAGTTAGAAACCTCCATTAACAGGCCATATACAACCGGCATTTTGTCCTCATTGTAATTGTTAATAGGTCGCCCTTATCATTTAGTTATCACTTGAATCAGACAAAAATTTGGCACCTATGAAAACGTCACTTAAAACACTTATTATCTCTTTTGTATTAGTAGCTTCACTTTTTGGCAAATTTGCTTTTGCTCAATCGAACCACGGTTATGCCGTTGATTTTCTCAAAGGCGAAGGTAACGTAAACGGCGTTAAGCTTGCGTATCAGTATCATGCACCTAGCATGCAAAATATAATTGGTGATGCACGCTTTTACTTTGAAACCAGCGTAAATATGTGGGAATACCGCCACGGCGATGAAGCACAATCAAACCTAGTACTTGCTATGTCACCTGTGCTGCAATTTCCTGCCTTTAGTTTTAACAACACCCCATTTTATGTAGAAGCAGGCATTGGTGTATCACTGATTGATGAAACGCAGTTTGCCGGTAAAAACATAAGTACTCACTACCAGTTTGAAGACCGCATAGGCCTTGTTGCCGACTTTGGTCATACTAACGTTGCCCTTAGAGTTATTCACTATTCAAACGCAGGCTTTAAAGAGCCAAACCCAGGGCTTAACTTTTTAACGCTTTCGGTAGCTAGACGTTTTTAAGGTTATTGATTGTGTTTAAAGTTATTGATTATGTTTTGAGTAATTTAATTGCTGTTATAGCGTAAAACGGTCACACTTAAACGTACTAAATATTAAGTGATACTGCGATGCAAACTTGGCATATTGTAATTATTGTCGCCGTTGTTTTTGCTATTGTCATTGGTAATATTGCGCTGATTAGACTCTCTGCAAAAACGGAGTTTAAAAAGCCCAACGCCAATATTAAAAATACAACAGACACAAAAAAGCCCTGATTAATCAGGGCTTTTTTAATAATACCAATTCGCTTAATTATATTTTCGTTAATTTAGCCTACTAACCAATGCGCCATTAGCGCAATAACAGGTAAAGTAATTAGCGTTCGCAAAATAAATATAATAAACAACTCTAAAATATTTACCGGTATTTTACTGCCAAGTAAAAGTGCGCCCACCTCAGACATATAAATAAGCTGAGTTACACTCATTGCGGCAATAATAAAGCGCGTTACATCACTTTCAATAGTCGTTGCTAATATTGACGGAATAAACATATCAGCAAAACCAACCATAATAGTTTGTGAGGCAGCTGCTGCTTCGGGTACTTGCAATAGCTCTAAAAATGGCACAAACGGCATACCTAAATACTGAAATATAGGCGTATGCTCAGCAATAATCAGTGCAAATGTACCTACCGCCATAACCACAGGCAATACACCAAACACCATATCAAGCGCGTTATGTAAGCCCTCTTTTATAGTCCCTTTAACACCTGTTGAATTATCTGCTTTAGCTAGTGCTATATCTAATGAGTGACCAAATAAGCTTTTATGATCAGGTATTGCTTCAGCGTCTCTATCTGGCTCGGTGCCATCAATGAGTAAATCTTTTTTAAAACGCAGTGGCGGTAATCGCGGCACAATAATAGCGGCAACAATACCGGCTAAACATACCGTTGCGTAAAACGGTGCAAATAGGTATTCAAGTTTAACTTGCCCAAGCACCACTAAACTAAACGTAATTGAAACTGCTGAAAACGTAGTACCAATAATAGCCGCTTCGCGTTGTGTATAGTGCTTTTGCTCATACTGCTTTGCAGTCATTAAAATACCCACACTGCCATCACCCAACCACGATGCAGTACAGTCAACCGCACTTCTACCCGGTACACCAAATACAGGGCGCATTACTTTAGTCATTAACGTACCAGCAAGCTCTAGTAGACCAAAGTTAATTAATAGCGGCAGTAATAAGCCCGCTAAAATAAATACCGAAAACAACACTGGCAATAAGTCATTTAATACCAGCGCGCCAGTATTGGCCGAGGTAATCATCTCGCTGCCTAGGCTTAAGTACGTCATTAAACCAAACGCCATACCAAATAAGCGCACCACCAGCCATGTCCAGCTCACATCAAATAAATGCTTTAATAAAGGTGAGTTACATATAGCGGCGGGTTTAAACACTTTAGTAATTACAGAAATAACCCCTGTAATACAAATAATGAGAGTAATAATTGCTTGAGCAGAGCCAAGCATCATTGCTTGAACCGCTTTTGCCATAACGGCAATAGGAATGGTCATCCCTTGCGAGGTACTAATGGGTGTCATAAATAAAAACACACCAATTAACGAAGGAACCAAAAAAGTAAACCAGGTGCGCCACGTGTAGTGTGAACGATGAGGTAGCTGAGACATATTTATTAACCTATAAAAACCACAAAAAGAGCATATCGCTCTTTTTGTGGTAAAACTTATTATTATTTAAATTTTAATGCCGCGCTGAATGAGTGCTGCTTCTAATGCTTGTTGTAAACCATTCATAGTACCTGGCTCAAGCGTTTCGCCTTTGTCATCCATCCACGTTAAGCTAGTACCGCCTTCTTTAGTTTTACTTACTAAAATTTGGTATTGGCCTTCATCAATAGGTAGTTGAGCTACGTCATCACCCCAAATTGAATCCCAAACACTTGTTTCTGGTTTAGTGTAATCAGCAGTAATTAAGCCCGTATCTGGGTTAATTTCAACAATAGTGAACGACAAGCGCTCTAAAAACCCAGAGAAACGGTCAAACACAGCTTCGTAAGATTGCTCAGTTACAAGTGCTGCATTACCTTTGTTATCAAAGCCCATTTCAAGAGAAATAATACCTTGGCGTTTACGCATATCAACTTCAAGTTGACGGTAACGGTAATCAAACTCGCTCACTACTTGGTTAAGCGCACGTACTTCTAACTGCTGTTTTAACAAATCAGTTAGCGTATGGTCGCCTTTAAAATCAATCAGCTCTACACGTAAAGACGCAGTACGCTGATGTGACTTTTCTTCAATAGTGAATCTAAATTTTTCTAAGTCATCGTTAACTTCATCGCCCCACCACCAAAAACCTTCTTCGGTTTTAATGATTGAGTACCAATCAGTTTCAATAGTACCTAGTAGCTTGTCTTCTTTAGTGGTTCCTGCATTGTTATCAGCAAGGACTGATTGAATCGTGTCCCAAAGAAATTCATCTAAATCAGCAATGCCATCGTTTTTATCAAAATAAATACGCGCTTGTTTATCTGTCTCTTCTACCCAACTGCCTTTAGCAATTGTTAATACTTGTGCCGGTGGGCGGTAATTTGTAGCTTCAGGATTGTTGTCGTATTGACCTACATCCATTTTATAAACTGGGTCTTGAGCTGGTTGAGATAACGACGTTGGTGCTTTTACAGGCTCATGTGTACGATAGTTACGTTCGTCATGTGCCTTATTAATAAATACACTACACCCTGATAAACTTACCAATACACTTACTGCAAGTGCTTTTGGGATCCAATACTGCACAGATATTTCTCCTTAGCATACCCTTTAATTGTTTTAACAAATATATGAGTGGGTAATGCCGATTTGGTTCAGTGTAAAATCAATATTAACTTTACATTTATTATTTGGCTGCCTAAATGCAATAAAGTTCAGCACTTCAACTTAGCAATAAAACTAAGCGCAAATAAGCAAATTTTAGCTATGGTACTTTCCCGTGCCAGTAAAAACAAGAAACACCGCACTTTAAAAGCGCTTAATTAGCGTGTGCTGTAGTTTAGAGCCCTTTTTGTGTTAAACTTCGCCGCCGTGCAACTTCTCGTGTGTATTTTTGGTGTTGCCAACTCGGTTGATATAATCCAAGTAACAAGGTATTTGAACTCATGACTGCATTTTCAAATCATCAAATTGTTTTAACAGCGATTGGCGAAGACAGACCCGGTATTGTAAGTGAACTAACCCAACTGGTTAGCGATTGCCACTGCAACATTATTGACAGCCGTATTGCTATTTTAGGCTGCGAATTTACCTTCATAATGCTACTTAGCGGCGACATGTCGGCAATAAGCCGCATAGAGCACGTACTGCCAACTAAAGCCATGGAACTTGGCCTGCTAACCATGATGAAGCGCACAGCGAGTCATACTCCTAGCGAGTTTTGTGCAGGTTACACCCTAGAATACACAGGCATAGACACCCCTGGCACATTGAGCAAAGTAACGCGCTTTTTTGCCGACAATAATATTAGTATTTGCTCACTTAAGTCAGACACTTATTCTCAAGAAGACAACATTAAAATGCGTTGTGAACTTGAATTCAACATACCTGTTGATGTAGATATAGATCAATTTAAAATTAGTTTTGAGAGCCTTTCTCACACACTAAACGTAGATTATATTTTTAAACGAATTCGTTAAGGATGCTAAACATGAACACAATTAGTCCATTACAAGCTGGCGATACTGCACCCGCTTTTAGCCTACAAAACCAAAACGACGAAACAGTAACATTAAGCGAGCTGTTAAAAGAGCAACAAGTGCTTGTGTACTTTTACCCTAAAGCGTCAACGCCGGGTTGTACTGTACAAGCCGAAAACCTACGCGATGAGCAAGCACAGCTTGCTAAATTTAACACCCGCGTTGTAGGTATTAGCCCAGATCCAATTAAGCGCCTTAAAAACTTTGAAACTAAAAAAGAGCTTAACTTTGATTTATTAGCCGATGAAGACCACGCCATTGCAGAAGCATTTGGTGTATGGGGCTACAAAAAGTTTATGGGTAAAGAGTACGATGGTATTCACCGCCTAACGTTTTTAGTAGGCCAAGACGGTAAAATAAAACACCTATTTGATAAGTTTAAAACTAAAGATCACCATCAAGTGGTTTTGGATTATCTTGCAGCAGAATAAGCTAGCGGCAGAGTAAGTTACTCGCTGCTAGAAAAGTACAGAAAAGCGTTGCTCAAGGGCAACGCTTTTTTTATGCCTACACATTTGTGCTATATAAAAACTTAAATAGTAATCGAGTAAATAATTTGTTAAAACTGCCAAAGCACTTATTATTAGCACCTTGCCAATTGGATATTTAAATCTTGAATAAAAGCCTAAAATTTAAACTTTATTTAACTGCCTTAATCATCTGTATTATCGGTTTTAATTTTTCAGAGCCAAGTATGCAATTTTACTCAAACCCGTTTTATATCGGTAGTTTCGTTTTCGCTATTGCGCTTATAATCTCTGTAATTAATTACGCCTGCCCTGCCTGTAAGAAAAACCAAGTAATGCGCTCTATTTCTAGTTATAAGCTTCCCACTAACGATTGTTATAATTGCGGGAAAGAGATTGATGAGAAGAGTCATTAAATAAACGGAGTTATTACTGGAGGGTTTGGTATTCAGGGTTATATAAAATAATAATTTACCGCCTAAACCTTTAGTGTATAAAGGCAGTAAATTAACTTGCTGCTTGAAACGACTAAAATTTAAAACTAAAGACCGTCCCACGTAAGTTCTTTAATTGTTTGATACAATGAGATCAAGTGATGATTGGACATATCCATTAGTGGCTCATACATAAAAGAATTCATATGTATATTTTCTGGAGTCATTAGTACAACTTGGCTAAGCGTTTTTCTAATATTTTTAAAAGTCTCACCTTTATCAATATTTTCTTTCGATAAACGATCATATAGTTTAGCTGTTTGCATACCGTTAATTGGCGTAGTATCAATAATGTGATCTAACATAAATTCTTCAGCTTTTAATCTTATAGCTATTGATAAGGCAACTTTGTTTTCTAATCGAATTTCATCCACACTATCGATTAGAGTTTGAATAACTCTATCAGCAGTTGTATAAATAAAGTCAATAACAGGCATCGCTTTATCTATATTCTCTGAAAGCTGTAGCTCATTCATTGTATTGGATATCATGACTTCTAGGTCGCCAAGCTTAAATTCTTTTGTATTAGATTTTATATGAAGTAAAGACGTCAAATCTAAATAATCGTTGCATTTATTTCCGCTTCTATATTCGACCAAATTACGAACAAAAGGAATCATTGCAATAATAATTTGAGGTATTTCGCCAAAATGCTTTTTCCAGTAATCAAATGGTTCGGTAATAAAATTATCACCGCCACCTATTAAATTAACTGTATTATCATTTTTTTGAGCTATAAAAGAATGCTTTCTTTTACTCCCATTACCTAAGACTCTACTTTGGAATGTTCTATAAAAATCAAAATTATGTGTTAATACTAATAGATTAAAAAGGCTATTTTCAGATAGTTCTTTTAGATATTCGATGATTGCGTATTTATTTTTATAATCAAAGGAATCTGCAATATCATCTATTATAATTAAAGTATTTTGCTCTTTAGCTTCCCTAGCTTTGAATTCAAATATAACGTAAAGCAAATACATTGCTCGTCGCTCACCTACAGATAAAAAATTTAGTGAATTGAGCTGCCCTCGATCAAATTTAACTGGCTGATCACTACCTTTTTGAAAAGTGAATACTATATTTGGTGCAATAGTTCCAAGTATGGCATTAGATTGGTTTTCAATACTTATTGAAAAGTTAACATGAAACCTTTCTTTAAATACCTCTGTAGCCTCGTGCCAAAGAGTTTTCTCAATTTCAGCTTCAGCCTCTATTGCCGCCAACTCTGATTTACCTGCATCAAATAAGGCTAATAAATTATCGAAAAGTACTTTTTTTTCAATATAGTATGAACACCAAATTATTTTTTTGAAATTTTGAATATCATTTAATTCAGTTGAAATCTCAGGGCAATCTTCTAGTAATTCTTGAAATGCCTTTACAGGAGCAACACCTTGAATAATTTTTTGTGATATAACTTTTAAATTACCATCACCTAAAATAGTTTCTTTTTCATGTTCGATTGCTACCTCTAATTCTGCAAGAGAATTTAGAGGCTCCCCATTTCCATTAAGCAACACTTTGTGTTCAGCTTCAAAGAATTTTTCTTTTTTCAATGAACTAATTATGGTGCTAGCTTTAACTGGATTAAAACCATTTTTCTTAAATATAGGTGATCTTTCGATCAAGTCGTTATATCTGTCTGTATAATCAGCAATACCTGATTTAATAGTCTCATCTGACAATAATTCTGTAACTTTTGGGTCAAATATCTTTGTATATGGCAGTTTCGAGTACGAGTCATTTCCTATATTAGCTAATTGGAGAAACCTTATAGATTCAAATAGGTCGGGGAGACCTAGGTCGCTTTTTATTGTACTTTCTAATTCTTCTTTTTTTACTTTTGATACTTTATTTAATTCAGTAATTAACCTTTTTTTCGCATCTAATATATCTTTATAGACTTTATCATAAACCGTTTTCATTTCTTGGTTCACTAATAAGGTTGATAAATTTTTCGAATCAAAACTAGGGCTAAATGGCTCAACTACCAATATATTTTCAGCATTAATATTCGTACCATCTGATTTTATCTCGAAGAAAGGAGTTTTTTCATAAACTAATTCTTCTGGTACTTTTCCTTCCGATATTTTTAAAAAAGTTTTTGCTAATGAGGTTTTCATCACTCCATTTGGTGCATATATCAGATTCGCATTTACACCTTCAAAGCTAAGTGTTTCGTTTAGTTGCTCTATTCCGTAACAATTTTCGAGATTTATAGATAGGGTTTTCATTTGCTTTCCTTAGCCTTAAATACAATAAATAATCATTTTCTAATAAATATATCAATATTTTGTAATTTTATACTGGTATTCACTTTAAAAGATCTCACTACTCAATTTAGTTGAGTCTCTAGATATTCGCTCAAGTAAATCTCAACCACAATAGATAGAAGAAGTTATTAATAAAATAATTGGGCTAAATGTTATTACTTTGGGATAAAATTTACTGTGTCGGATGGCGCTTCGCTTATCCGACCTACGTTTTCAAATATATAATGCGGGGTTATTGGGAGCGTGGGTATTGGAGATTCGTTGGGTTTCGCTGCGCTCTGCCCAACCTTTTATCTCTTCTTGATGATTGTTTAACTTATATTTTTACGCAGACGAAAATGGCGTTGCCTGAGCGCTCTGCCCATGGAGTTATTTTGTCGTAGTCATGTTCAAATATGTGAATTTCGAAGTACGGTTTTAAGGCTTCTTTGAGCTCGGTATAACTAAAAGCAACCATTGGGTGCTCGTCGTGCCATACAAGTGTTTTATCTGCGGTGGTTTTTTCTATGCTGAGTTTTAATAGTTGTTTGCTGCCAGTGCCACTGTAATGCCAACCAGAGCGAAATGTGAAGAAGCTGTTTTCGCTTGTTGCGGTGTGCTCTACAAATGAATCGCTGTCGATTTTGTTTTTATCAACCGTGTTAAAACAAAATATTCCACCCACGTTTAATGCGCTGTGTACGCTGGCAAGGCATTCTTTTAACTTATTAATGCCGTCGCAGTAGTGGATTGAATACAAAAAGCAGGTAATTAAATCCACGTGCTCAGTTACCTTAAATTCACTCATATTTTGCAATGAAAATTGCGCTTCTGGACAACGAACTTTTGCTTTATCTAGCATTGGCTGGTTTAAATCAAGCCCACTACTTTTATAGCCGTAATCAATAAAGTGGCGTACGTGCGGGCCGGTGCCACACGCTAAATCGAGATGGGTATTTGCGCCATTACCAAAAATTTGGTGCAGCCTGTGAATAGAATTGCTTTGGGCTTGATAATCTATATCTGCGCACATTAAGTCGTAGTAATCAGAAAGGTCGGTGTAGAGTGCATTTGCGGACATATAAGCCTAGTGGTAAGTAGTAGAATATTTTTAAGTCGCGCATAGTAAACTAATTAGCACAATTAACGAAGAAGATATGAGCTTTAGGGTAGATGTAATCTTAGGTTATAAAGTACAGGCTATAGAGTTCAGGCTATAAAGTACAGGGTTGTCGGATGGCGCTTCGCTTATCCGGCCTACAAATTTAAAAATCATAGAGAGTTGTTATAAAACGGTGTGAAATTGGAGATTCGTTGGGTTTAGCTTCGCTCTACCCAACATACGTAATATAACTTTAAGCTGGCTTTAACTAATTCCTAAATACTTATGTACTTGTATTGATAGGCGCCAGTTTTTGGCAATACAGGTGCCGATTGCTAATTTGGTTGCTGATACTTTTTGGCTAATTGGCTGCAAATAAACAAGCTTTGGGTTAACGCCTGTTTTTGCAAATAATTCTTCTAGCTCTTCTACGTGCTTTTGCATGGCAACGGGGTGTTTAATTTCGTTGGCACGCTTCATTGCACTGGTAAGTACTTCATAACCACCGCGCATGTTAATTTTTGGCGATACTGTTACCCATGTTTGCTCTGGAGCGAGTATTTCAAACGTACCGCTGGTTTCTATTTGTGTACTAAAGCCGTGTTCGTGTAATAAGTTACATACTGGATTTAAATCGAACATACATGGCTCGCCGCCTGTAATTACTACGTGCTTTGCGGTATAACCACGTGATTGAAACAACGCTAAAATTTGCTCCGCACTGGCATTAGCCCAATGATCTGAGTCGGCTTTTTTTTCTACGGTTTCGTCCAGCGATACTTTATATACATTATCAACATCCCACGTTTGCTTAGTGTCGCACCAAGAGCAGCCTACAGGGCAGCCTTGCAGACGTAAAAATATTGAGGGTGTGCCAGTAAAGCTAGCTTCACCTTGAATGGTTTCAAACACTTCATTAATTTTGTACAAAAGAGATCTCACTTACTACCTAGCAGCCAAATTGCTACTATTAAAAAACCAAAAAGCGCTGTGCAAAAATTGTTATTTAAGCTGCGGCCGTGTAGTATATCGCGCCCTGATATAAACCTCTATTAAAACTAAGAGCAAAACAGATATGACGCAAAAAGTAGTTGTTATTTATTCCGGCGGTATGGACTCATTTACCGTATTAAATAAAGCCCTGCAACAAGGCCATGATGTATATGCCCTATCATTTGACTATGGTCAGCGTCATGTAAAAGAGCTTAAAGTGGCGGCAAGTGTGTGTGAAAAATTAAACGTTCCACACAAAATTGTTGATATTTCGGCGATTAACCAACTTATTGGTGGCTCATCGCTTACTGATGACATTGATGTGCCTGAAGGCCATTACGAAGAAGAAAGCATGAAAAGTACGATTGTACCTAATCGTAATATGATTTTGCTCTCGCTTGCTGTTGGTTACGCGGTATCACTTAAAGCTGGCCAAGTTTATTACGGCGCTCACTCTGGGGATCATGCTATTTACCCTGACTGCCGTCCTGAATTTGTGCAAAAAATGGATGATGTATGTCGTATTGCAAATTACGACGCTGTAGAAATTTTTAGCCCATACTTAAACAATACTAAAATTGGTATTTTAACCGACGGTATTGAAATGGGATTAGATTACAGCCAAACGTGGACTTGTTATAACGGCCGTGAAAAGGCCTGTGGTAAATGTGGCGCGTGCCAAGAACGCCTTGAAGCATTTGCACTAAATAACATTACAGACCCGTTAGAATACGAATAAGCACCAATTAATTAGTAATACAATTGCTGTAAACAAAAAAAGGCTATCATCGATAGCCTTTTTTGTTTGTTTAATTTTAACGTAGAGATTACAACCAGCGTTTTACGCGCGCTTTGTAAGCGGTAAACTCTTCGCCAAATAATTTAGTGAGCGCACGCTCCTCGGGTATTATTTGAAAAAATGTTAAATACGCAATAAACCCTATAATACATAAAAGTGCCCACAAGGAACTTAACCAAATACCCCACCCTGCTAAAATAAATGCAAAACCTACGTACATTGGATTACGCGAAATCCGATAAATACCGCTAGTAATAAGTTTTGTCGCTTGCTCAGGTTTATTAGGGTTTACAGTGGTGTTTGCTATTTTAAAACTCACCACCCCTGCAATACAAAAAACACACCCTATAATGACCAAACTTGCTGCTAAGTAGGTAATAAATGCGGTGAAATCAATAACACTGTAATGCGCAATAAGCGCCATTATGCCTGCAAAAAACAGCACAACAATAACGGGAGGTATTTTATTATTCAACATGGCAACTCACTGTATTGGCTAAAGTATGTTTATTATATGGTGGCTATGCAGCCATTAAACAATATCAGAAGTGTATAAATGATGAACACGCTCAAACCTGAGCTTAAGTAAAGTATACAAATTAAGTTACAATTGTCAGCTTTATCAAAAGCGCTTAAAGGTTATACTTTAACCATAAACGAATAATAAAATGATAAGGAATGAGATTATGTCTGGAACTACGATGATTGTACTTATTGTGCTAATTTCGGTTGGCTCAGGAGTGGTTTACGATATGTATAAAAAGCATCTTGAGTTTAAGCATAAAATGCAAAACAACAACAGCGATGCCCATAAACAATTAGCTGAAACAAACGCACAAGTGCTTGCATTAAAAGAGCGTGTACAAACACTTGAGGCTATTGTTACTGATTCAAGCTTTAACGTTAAAGATGAAATTAATAAGCTTTAAATTGTTATAAGTAATTTGGATATAAATGTGCATTTTCTGGCTGCTCAATGCCGTGAGCAGCTAAAAACCCACCAATAGCTTGCCCGCAGCCCTGTGGTGCTCGCCCGCTGTCTATCTCAAAATTTAACTGGTTAGCATGTTGCTTACCCATAGAGCAAAGCCCTACAGTACTTGGCGAGCGCATAGCGATACTTAAGTTACCTATTTGTTCAACCACAACGTGCTTACTAAAGCGGGCAAAACCTTTGTACTTAAATTGCTCGTTTACGTAATCATTGCTTGTGGCTACTAATGCTGTAATTAAGGCGTGTAAAAAGCTATTAGCGGATGGATCTGCTGTTAAAAACGCGATTGTTTTTTTATTAAACTCGCTAAGTTGGCAATTTTCACACAACAGCTCAACAGTATATAAATGTTGCTCGGCTATTTGCTGCTGGCTCTTAAGTTCAATACTTTTTCCTGCAAATACAATACGTTTAAGCACTTCATCAACACGGCTTTCAGCACTTTCACTTTTAACAAGCTCAGGGTTTTGAGCCATTACCGGTAAGTCGTGATGGTTATTAAATGGCGTACTTGTTGCGCCGCTTTGCATTAACTGAAAAAGCTCTCTTACTTCATGTTCACGCGCTACTTTTAACGCTAAAAATGCAGTTTGAATAAGTTCTGAAGTAGGTAAATTTTCCTCTACTATCCAGCGTCTACCAAATAATAGCTTTTTGGCTTTGCCTTCATTTGCAGATGCACTTTTTTGATAGTTATCTGGGCTCAACACTGCTACTTGCAGGTAAATTTCTTCACCTTTTTGTGCAGCAAGCACTCTAAAGTGAGCCGAAAACTCTATACTCTCAAGCACTTCGTTTACGCTTTCAAGCGTGTGCTTGTAACGTAAAAAATGTTGTGGCACCACCCAGCTACTATTAGCCAATTGCACAAGGGGTGCATAAGAAATAGGTTGCTCGTAACTGTGTTGCCATTTTTGCTCATTGCTAAGCAAATGATTAATGTGACTCTTGTTATCTGACATAAATAAACCAAATAAACTCGCGTTGTGCGATATAAACTATGAACACATTACGTCGTCAATGTCGTAATTAGATCACATGTACGCCCTACTTTCGGGCTTTTTTAACTATCGGTGAGTTCTTGATAGTCTGTTATAACTTTTTGATAGTATGGCTTATCTTTATTGAGCATTTTATTATAATGATTTATGAGTTGCCGTTGGTACATAGCGTGCTCTGCACTAGCAAAGTCCCACATATTATTACCGGTATGACTAATCTCATTATTGCTACTAAAGCTCACTTCAATCACTTCATAAAAACGTTTGTTGTCGTAAACTATTTGCTCACTTACAAGCCCTAAACCTAATTGCTTTAAACCGACTCGCAACTTATAAGTGTGATGCACTGGGCATAAAATAAACCGAACATTATTTAAATGCTCACTTACGTTATTAGCAGTAATTTGTTGTATTAAACTTAACAACAGCTCACCGCCAACACCTGCTATTACAACTACTTGGCTTTTACTTTGAGCAATTTCAATTTTGCCTACATCCTGACATAAGACCTGCCACTGCGGATTTTTATTACAGGTTTTTTGTAATTTATTAATAGATGATAATTGCATTTCTAGGTCGTTCATTAAAGTGGCGACTATATCTACAAAAATAACCTGGTTTGCAGCTGCGCGTTTTAATAGCGCCATGCCTAAATAACCATGGTCGCAGCAGCAATCCCAAATAATATCGTGATGCTGCGAGATTAATGTATCAATGGCAGTTAGGCGTTTGCTGAGCTTCATTTAATCAGCAGATTGTGACGTTTTGTAGATAAGTGCTTTTAAGCTTCTGTCGCTGTCTACTTCAATAAAACGCTCGGTAGGGGCTAGGCGCTCAACAAATTCAATTGCGCCTTGGGTGTGCTCGTTTATTAACGCTTTAAACGCCTCTTCGCTAAGCTCTGGGCTATTAGCGCACAATAACAATTGTGTGGTATCGCAAAGTAGCTCTGGCAACCTGCGCAGCACTTTTTGATAGTCTTTAGTTAATATAAAGCTGCCTTTTTGAAAGCTTGGCGGATCAACTATTATTAAGTCAAACGGGGCTGCTTTTTTTAGTTTTCCAAACGACTTTAAAATATCGTGAGGTAAAAAACTTACGCCACGCTCAAAACCATTTAATTGATGGTTTTGCTTGCCGACTTTAAGTACACCTTTGCTCATATCCATATTCATTACATGATCTGCTCCGCCTTGCATAGCTGCAAGCGAAAACCCACACGTGTACGAAAATAAATTAAGCACTTTGCCATGCTTACTATTAGCCATTACAAACTCACGGCCGCTGCGCATATCGGGAAATATTCCGGTATTTTGACGGCTCTGTAAATCAACCAAAAAACGAATGCCGTTTTCGGTTACAACATGCGGGTTAGGTAATTGCCCATAAACCACGGTGTTTTGGCTTTGTACGCCAGCGCGTTGCTGATACACAAGTGAGCTAATAAGCTCTGGCTGGTTTTTTTGTGCCCACTGCCACACAACATCGGTAAGCTCGCTTAGTGTTTGTTCGTCAATTTCGTCGTATGAAACCAAAAACAAACTTGGCGGATAAAAGTCTAAATTAATATGACTTAACGCCTCAACACTATGGCCACGGCCATGAAAAACACGGCACAGTTCATTTTTTAAAATTGGCGCATCTTCAAGCGCAGTAATAAGAGGAGTAAAGTTTGCTGTCATTTTTAATTAATCAACTGTTGTTGTAGTTCATGTATTTCATCGCGAACAGAGCCCGCTTTTTCAAATTCTAGGTCGCTTGCGTATGCATGCATTTTGGTTTCAAGCTGCTTAATTTGCACGGTAATTTCTTTCGCGCTAAGTACCTTTTTAGAGTCTTTACGAACAAGTCTAAGGTTATCTTTAGGGCCGGCTTCTTCGCCTACATCCATCGCATCAAGAATCTTTTTGGCTAGTGAATGCGGTTCAATACCGTGTTCAATATTATAAGCATGCTGAATTTCGCGTCTGCGCGCTGTTTCGTCCATGGCCTTAGCCATCGATTTTGTAATTTTGTCACCGTATAAAATAGCGCGACCATCTAAGTGACGTGCAGCACGACCAATGGTTTGAATAATTGAACGCGCTGAGCGTAAAAAGCCTTCTTTGTCTGCATCAAGTATGGCTACTAGCGCCACCTCTGGCATATCCAGACCTTCTCGAAGTAAGTTAATGCCCACTAACACATCAAACACACCCGCACGTAAATCACGAATAATTTCAACCCGTTCAACCGTGTCTATATCTGAATGTAAGTAACGCACTTTTACGTCGTGCTCACTTAAGTAATCGGTTAAATCCTCAGACATACGTTTAGTCAAAGTGGTTACAAGTACACGTTCGCCCTTCTCTACACTTTTATAAATTTCTGAAAGTAAGTCATCAACCTGATCGCCCACCGGGCGCACTTCAATAAGTGGATCGAGCAAGCCAGTTGGGCGAATTACTTGCTCTGCGATTGCGCCCACACAACGGTCTAACTCAAAGTCGCCTGGCGTTGCCGATACATAAATTGTTTGTGGTGAAATAGCTTCAAATTCTTCAAAGCGCAGCGGCCTGTTGTCCATTGCTGAGGGCATTCTGAAGCCATACTCAACTAGGTTTTCTTTTCGGCTTCTGTCGCCTTTATACATTGCCCCAATTTGCGATACGGTTACGTGCGATTCATCAATAATCATCAATGCGTCGTCTGGGAGGTAATCAAGTAATGTGGGTGGCGGATCGCCCGGCGTACGGCCCGATAAATAGCGGCTGTAGTTTTCTATACCAGAGCAATAACCTAGCTCCCGCATCATTTCTATATCGTATTGCGTACGCTGTGTTACGCGTTGCTCTTCTACTAATTTATTAGCACTGAGTAACTGGGCTCTTCGATCTTTTAGTTCTTCTTGTATTTTATCGATAGCACCGAGTATTTTTTCACGCGGGGTAACATAGTGTGTTTTTGGATAGATAGTGGTGCGTATTATATGCTTTTCGACGGCGCCGGTAAGCGGGTCAAAAATACTTAAGCGCTCTATTTCGTCATCAAACATTTCTACGCGAATTGCGAAGGTGCTAGATTCTGCAGGAAATATATCAACCACTTCACCACGAACACGATATGTACCACGGCTAAAATCTATATCGTTGCGGGTGTATTGTATTTCAGCTAGGCGACGTAGCATGTCGCGTTGGTCTACTTTTTCGCCCACTTTTAAAAGTAGCATCATTTTCATGTATGATTTAGGGTCGCCCAAACCATAAATAGCCGATACCGACGCCACAATAATGGTGTCGCGGCGCTCGAGCAGTGCTTTGGTCGCACTTAAACGCATTTGTTCTATATGCTCGTTTATCGAGGCATCTTTTTCAATAAATGTGTCGCTAGATACAACATAGGCTTCTGGCTGGTAGTAATCGTAATACGATACAAAATACTCAACCGCATTTTTAGGAAAAAACTCTTTCATTTCCCCATATAGCTGCGCGGCAAGCGTTTTATTGTGCGCCATTATTATTGTCGGACGGTTTAAATCGTTAATAATATTAGCCATGGTAAAGGTTTTACCTGTACCGGTGGCACCTAATAAAGTTTGGTGTGCAAGGCCTGCTTCTAATCCTTCGCATAGCTGCTTAATCGCTGTGGGCTGATCGCCTGCTGGTTTAAAATGTGATTTTAACTGAAAATGGTCGCTCAATTATTGCACTCCTGTAACGATTCGCCGCTCAGCGTTTCTAGTTTTTTCATAAACCATTTGTATGCCACTATTGCTGTAAATAAGTTACCTAAAGCAGCGCCAATAAATAGCCCTAATAATCCGGCTATTTCGTTGCCTACGTAAGCAAATGGTACATAAAATATGAATAACCGAATGACACTTAATACCAATGCGTACATTGGTTTGTGTAAAGCATTAAACGATGAGTTTGATAATATGATCACCCCTTGTAAGCCATAGCTTAACGGGATGGTATAAATAAAGAGTTTAATTACATCTATTACGGCTTGTTCTTTACCAAATAATTGGCTTATAACACCTGAAAATGCAATGAGTAATACGTAAATGGCAAATTGCCATACCATTACAAATTTTAGTGTGCCGGTATACGCTTCTTTAACGCGGCATAATTTGCCAGCGCCAAAGTTTTGGCTAACAAATGGCGGTAATGTCATCGATAGTGCAAGCACTAATATACTTGCAATAGATTCTATTCGACTTCCCACTCCAAATGCAGCTACGGCCTCTGGCCCGTGATGCGCAACCATAGCGGTCATTACGGCCATTGCAACGGGTGTAAGCATGTTTGCGCCGGCAGCAGGCAAACCAATTTTTAATATTTTACGAATAGCGCCCGTCACTGTTTGCTTGCCTGCTTTTAGGCTCAACAAGCGCTTTTTAACAGCTAATATATATAAAATAATAACCACAGCAACCGACCATGCAATAACGCTTGCTATGGCAGCGCCTTGAATACCTAACGCTGGTACTGGCCCAAAACCAAATATCAGTATAGGGTCAAGTACGGCGTTTATCAGCCCTGCTCCACCCATTACTATACTTGGCGTTTTTGTATCGCCACTGGCGCGCAGTACCGAGTTACCAATCATTGGAGTTATTAAAAATACACTACCAATAAACCATATATTCATGTATTCGTGTATTAACGGCAATACTTGTGCGCCCGCTCCTAGCAAAGTAAATATGGGGTCAATCAGTAAATACCCAACAGATGACAACACAATAACCAGAACCACACCAACCATTAAAGAAATACTGGCGTCAAAACGCGCTTCATCTATTTTATTACTACCGAGCGCTTTTGCTATTACTGCCGATGTACCGATCCCCAGCCCTATTGCTAAGCTAATAACGGTAAAGGTAACCGGAAATGTAAAGCTCACCGCTGCAAGCGGCTCAGTGCCTAGTAAGCTTATAAAAAATGTATCGACAATATTGAACATCATTAGCGTGATCATGCCGAATATCATCGGGATGGTCATCGTCTTTAATGTGGGCAAGATGGGATCGTTTAGTAAATCTGGGCGAGTCTGGGATTTTGAAATTGCGCGCATGAAATAAATAGGCCTCTTTTACTGAACGAATCATTTTAAAGCATCAAGGCAGTTCAAGCCACGGATTTATCACTACAATTGAAGTAATTAAAGAAGTAAAGGTTCGAAAAAATAGTAAAACTTAGTTTTTGCTTCTTTTTGTTAAAATAGAGCCTAAACACACCAAAAACCAATTAAAACACATTTTTATAACTTTTATTACAAACACCCAGTGATATATGATGCTTTTTTACACAAAGGTACTGCTTGGTTTATCGTTACGAAAAAATTCCCTCATCGAGTTGCATACATTCAGCATCAAATCATAACCCATTGTTTTATCTTGAATTAAAAATAGTGATTTAAAAGCTTGAAATCGTTGTAGCACCCTAAACCATTGGTGCCGATGATGTTCTTAAAGTTTCATAAACAGAGTTATCCACAGAAACCGTGGATAACTCATTCAAACCCGCATTTATAAAGGCTTTGAGAGAGCCTCCATTTTCGGTGATATCCAACCAATTGACCATTTGTTAATTGTGGCATTTTTATAAACTCACGCTAAAAACTGTAGCTCACCAATTTTTCTTCTTAACATAGTTGTACGTTAGGTATAAAAAAACGTTTAATACAAAGTTAAGTTATTGATTGCTCTATTTTTGAACGGATAAAACAAATACTCATTTTATACATAGTGATTAGATCACAATTTAGATCAAAAAATATTTCTGTGAATATACGCATAGGTATATTTTTAGAAAATTAAAACAAAAAACGAATTAAATACGAAAAATATCGCTAAGTAAAAAATGAGTTTTTATGTTTTTGAGTTGTTTTTTAATAACAAGCCACTTTAATACCGTGTTTAATTTAACCAATTTGAAGACTCAGCAATAATAAAAGTCACATTGATATTCTTAAATTTTTAAAAAAGTAACTTTAATAGAGCTATAAAACACGCAGATCGAACACAAAAACAACGAATAAACCTCTTTTTTCAATTTATGACTTTTATATGTTGACACTTTGCGGCGCGGTCATTAATATTTCGCCCCGTTGAAAGGCAAGACGCTTCCCCCTTAGCTCAGTTGGTTAGAGCGACGGACTGTTAATCCGCAGGTCCCCCGTTCGAGTCGGGGAGGGGGAGCCAAGTTTTTCAACCATAAACGATTCCCCCTTAGCTCAGTTGGTTAGAGCGACGGACTGTTAATCCGCAGGTCCCCCGTTCGAGTCGGGGAGGGGGAGCCAAGTTTTTATGATGTAGTTCCCCCTTAGCTCAGTTGGTTAGAGCGACGGACTGTTAATCCGCAGGTCCCCCGTTCGAGTCGGGGAGGGGGAGCC
>NZ_JBEOOQ010000039.1:0-47882 GCF_040309305.1 Pseudoalteromonas sp. RB2-MNA-CIBAN-0110
GGTGCCGACTAACCGAGTCGAACGGTTGACCTACTGATTACAAGTCAGTTGCTCTACCAGCTGAGCTAAGTCGGCACACAAAACTGTGTGCTAAGGCACGTTCAATTTTAAAGATTGATAACTTTTATAAAGCACTTAAAATAAAAAAACCTTGCATAAGCAAGGCTTCTCAATAAATGGTGCCTCGACGCGGAATCGAACCACGGACACGAGGATTTTCAATCCTCTGCTCTACCGACTGAGCTATCGAGGCACATAAACTGTGCTAATTAATTGTGATACTTTACAATTAACTTTAAATAAATGGTGCCGACTAACCGAGTCGACGGGTAATTTGAACAGACTACTGATTACAGCTTTTCTTTTCAAACTACTTTAAATAAATGGTGCCGACTAACCGAGTCGAACGGTTGACCTACTGATTACAAGTCAGTTGCTCTACCAGCTGAGCTAAGTCGGCACACAAAACTGTGTGCTAAGGCACGTTCAATTTTAAAGATTGAGAACTTAAAGTAAATGGTGCCTCGACGCGGAATCGAACCACGGACACGAGGATTTTCAATCCTCTGCTCTACCGACTGAGCTATCGAGGCACATAAACTGTGCTAACTAAAAGTAAAATAATTATTTAACTTTTAGCTTTATAAATGGTGCCGACTAACCGAGTCGAACGGTTGACCTACTGATTACAAGTCAGTTGCTCTACCAGCTGAGCTAAGTCGGCACACAAAACTGTGTGCTAAGGCACGCGTAATAATGTTTAAACACCACTACTTTAATAAATGGTGCCTCGACCCGGAATCGAACCAGGGACACGAGGATTTTCAATCCTCTGCTCTACCAACTGAGCTATCGAGGCACTTAAACAGTGCTAATTAAAAATCTTAAGGGATTTTTAATGCAATTCCCACTCATCTCTAGCGACTGAGCTATCTGGGCGTGCGGCGTATTAAACGAGTTTTGCCCTTACAAGTCAACTTTTTTTTTCTTCTTTATAACTGTTTGAACGGTTTTCAGACAATTCAGTACATTTTTTATTAATAACGTTCATTTTTACCACAAATCGGGCTATAACTATAAATAAATATAACTAAATCAGACTAAAACCGTAGTGAATTATTTTTTGTAAATGTTACGATTAGCTTAGATACGTACGATAGGGACTTATCGTAGTAAAAACACATCAATTGGAAACAATCAATGCAGAGTAAATTCTCATCGCCAGTAAAAGGCTTACTGCCACTTTTTTTAATCATTAATATTGCTGTAACAGCGCTCGCTATTGTTGCCCACTCATTTTATACACAAACTGAAGTTAAGACAGCCCAACCAGTATCATCTATTAATATTGTAACGCTTGCCGATAGATTAGACTTACCTATGGTTGATGCATTAACTATGTATGGTCAAGGTAAAGTAAAACAGTTACTTGATTTAACCTCCTTATTAGACGGTGACTTTGAATATACTCTATATCGCTTCAATGCTACATCAGATACTCAGTTGGTATATAGCAGCAGTAAACCAGCCATCGCTTCTGTTAAAACTGAAAAGCACTTAAAAGAAGAAGGTATTCTGCATCACCTACTATTGTTAAACGATCAACCCATTGGCGAGCTTATTATTAAGCAAAACATACCAGCCACGCCTTTAAGCGCTCAAGACTCTCAAGTTATCGCTTACATCATCGCGATAGCGAGTGTTGCTGCATTATTTATACTTACTTTAATGTTTAATATGTACATTAATACGCGCTTACGTAAAAGTACTGACACTCTTACTCAAGAGTTACAGGCAATCACTGAAGATGCTAATTATAATAGTAATGTTGATGAGCAACTTGATATTGGTTTAGGTGTAGTAGCAAAAAACATCAACTTATTGCTACAAAAAGTACAAACTGCAATGAGCGAGAATGACTCTGCACAAAAAGAGCTTTATAAATTACAAAATGGCCTAGAAGCCGAAGTGCAAAATCGTACCTTAGCGCTTGAGCAAGCCACATTAAAAGCAGAGCGAGCAAGCGAAACTAAAACAACATTCTTAGCAACGATGAGTCACGAAATAAGAACACCGATGAATGGTGTTATAGGTACTATTGATTTACTGCGCCAGACCGAACTTGATGGCGCTCAGCATCGTTTAAGTACGATTATTCGTGAATCAGCATTTTCGTTATTGAGCATTTTGGATGATATTTTAGATTTTTCTAAAATTGAGGCTGGAAAGCTAAATATTGACCCGATCCCATTTTCGGTAACCGATACTATTGAAGAAGTTGCTCGTGTGCTCTCATCAGTTGCTAAAAAACGTGAGCTTGATTTAGAGCTAGCAATAGCACCAGATATTCCTATAAATCTTACCGGTGATAGCGTACGTGTACGTCAGGTTCTTTATAACCTATGTAGCAACGCAATTAAATTTACGAGCACTGATGAAAAAACCCAAGGGCATGTAAAAATATCAGTAGAGGTGGTACATAATACGACTGATCACTTTACCTTACGCTTTTGCGTAACTGATAACGGTAAAGGCATGTCGCAGGCACAACTACGCGAAATATTTAATCCGTTTATTCAAGCCGAAAATTCGATTACCCGAGAATATGGAGGGACAGGTTTAGGTCTTTCTATTTGTAAAAGCTTAACTGAGCTTATGCTAGGGACTATTCATGTAACTAGCCATACAGGAATTGGTAGTGAGTTTACTGTTGAACTGCCGTTTAGCACATCGGGTAGAATTAAGTACGCACACAAAGGTGCATTAAATGGTAAGCAAATTGTTGTAGTTAGTAATCACCTAGAACGTGAAAAAACAATGTACCGTTATTTATCGTTTATGGGCGCTAAAATAGTTTATGCACACACAGAAGAAGAAATTGAAGAGCATCAACATTCGCAAGATATTATTTGGGTGGCTGATGGCATAGACAATATGGATAAAACAAACGCGCTGCTAAGACGCTTATTTTATTCATTAGAGGATTATAACCAACAAGTTGTTGTACTAAGCAAGCTTGATGAAGCGGCTATAAATCATAATAATATTTTTTATATTAATGCCTCTCCTTTATGTAAGTCTAACTTTATGCTGTCTATTTTAGTCGCTGCAGGTTTGCATACACCTAAACAAATTAAAAAAACCAAAACACTTAATAACTATTTAAATGTTGAGCAAGCTCGTAAATCAAACAAATTGGTTTTACTTGTTGAAGATAACCTTCTAAACCAACAAGTGCTGACCGATCAATTACACATACTAGGTTTTGGCGTTGAGATAGCAAACAACGGTGAAGAAGGCTTAGATATGTGGAGAAAAGGTGATTACTCACTTATTTTAACCGACTTACACATGCCTAAAATGTCGGGTTACGATATGGTCGAAAAAATCCGTAACGAAGCAGAGCTATTAGAATCAATTGATGCACAGCCTTACATTATTGCTGTAACAGCAAACGCACTTAAAGGCGAAAAAGAGCGTTGTTTAGCCGTAGGTATAAACGACTTCATTACCAAACCTATAGAGCTAAACGCGTTAGAGGACACCTTAAAACGCTGGAGCGATAAGCAAAGCCAAAACCCAAATGTAGTTATCCATCAAACCATGGCGCTACCTATTGATATGGAAGCGGTTGCTAAATATGTAAATGGTGACGAAGCTAAACAGTTACGCTTTTTCAAAATGTATTTAGAACAAAGCCAAGGGCTAATTAAGGGGATTAATTCAGGCGTTATGGTTAACGATTTAGATGAGATTATTGAAGGGTGTCATCAATTAAAATCGATCTCTAAAACAATTGGTGCCCTAACGGTGGCTGAACTTTCAAGTGCATTTGAAGATAAATGTAAAAAAGGTGAACTCACTACCGATGAATTAATAGACTTAAGAGATAAGTTAGAAATTGAATACTCTAAGGCAGCTCAATTTTTAAAAGAACAAATTAAAATCTCTGAGCAAGAAGATGAGTTAAGTGATTAAATAATCGCACACAAAAAAAGGGCTATTTAGCCCTTTTTTTATGTTCAAAATATTATTTTTCAGGCGGTCGATAACCTTCAATTTCCACATCTTTGTTTTCAAACAAAAAGCCAACCATTTGCTCTTCTAAAAATGTGCGGTGCTCTGGGTCCATCATATTTAAATGCTTTTCGTTAATAAGCATTGTTTGCTTATGCTGCCACTGACCCCACGCTTCTTTAGAGATGTTATTAAAAATCTTTTCACCAACTTCACCAGGGTATAACTGAAAGCCAAGCCCTTCGGCTTCTTTTTGTAACTTTTGACAAAATACTGTACGTGCCATGATTGATTCTCTCTAACGCTAAATATGGGGCTATTCTATACTATTGCTGTAATTTGTTTAACCAACTTTTTAGTTGGCGCTGCTAGGCCAACCTCTATTGATTGATCAAGCGGATACCATACTAATTGTTTGTCATTTACTACATCAGGAATGTTCTTAACATTGAGCACATGCGGATTAATCTTCAGCTCAAAATGTGAAAACACATGAATAAACGCTTCAAGCTCTACTAAGTTGGCTTCTAATCCTTGCTGAGCTAAAAATATTTGAAGCTCCTCGTACTCATTAAATTCAAAAAAGCCAAATAGTCCTCCCCAAATACCGCTGTTAGGGCGTTTTTCCATAAGCACTTTATCGCCGCACTGAATAATTAACTGATGACAACTCTTCTTCGGCACTGCTTTTTTAGGTTTAGAATGTGGAAACTCTTTTACTTTACCTGCATTAAAAGCACCACAACCTGAATTTAATGGGCAAGCCTCACAATCAAAACGACTGCGTGAGCAAACACTCGCACCTAAATCCATCATAGCTTGATTAAATTCGGTGACATTATTTTTAGGTGTTAATTGCTCTGATAAATGCCAAAGCTGGTTTTCGACTTTTTTAACACCGTACCAACCTTCTATCATAAAGTAGCGCGCTAAGACTCGCTTAACATTCCCATCTAAAATTGGATGATGCTGCCCAAGCGACAATGATAAAACAGCCCCGGCAGTAGAGCGTCCTATTCCCGGTAAATCCATTACTTCATCAAGCGTTTGCGGAAATTCGCCTTGGTACTTGTCACGTACTATTTTAGCTGTTTTATGTAAGTTACGCGCACGAGCGTAATACCCTAAGCCGGTCCAGTGATGCAGTACTAAATCTTCATCAGCATCGGCTAAAGCAATAATATCTGGAAAGCTTTGCATAAATTTTTCAAAATATGGGATAACAGTAATAACTTGAGTTTGCTGGAGCATCACCTCAGACACCCACACTTTATAAGGTGTTTTACCCAACTGCCATGGAAGTGTTTTACGCCCATGAAGGTGATACCAATCAACGACTTGATTAGAAAACGAATTAGACTGTTCTTTATTTAAATCCAACATATTGTACTTTTACTGATGCTCAATGGCGGCTCAGTCTATTGTAGTTAATAAAAAGATCAAGCTATAGGGCGTGTAAAACCAGCTAATACTTGTGATTGCGGGCTCGGTCAGGGATAATATGCAACCATTTTTAAACACATTGTTTTTGTCAGGCCAATAATATGAGTGAATCAAGCAACACTAACCTTGAGCAAGCTAAGCAAGAAGGTAAATACATCCGCACCATTCGCAGTTTTGTAAAACGCGAAGGTCGATTAACCAAAGGCCAAGCCGCTGCAATCGAAAAATGCTGGCCAACAATGGGCCTAGAGCATAAAAACGGTATGCTTGATTTAAGCGAAGTTTTTGGCAACAACAACGATGTAGTAGTAGAAATTGGTTTTGGTATGGGTAAATCGCTTGTCGAAATGGCAACAAATGCCCCTCACCTAAACTTTATTGGTATTGAAGTACACCGCCCAGGCGTTGGTGCTTGTTTAATGGATGCCGATGAAGCAGGCATTACTAACTTGCGTATTTTTGAACACGATGCAGTTGAAGTACTTGCAGACTGTATACCTAATGAAAGCTTAACAACACTACAGTTGTTTTTCCCTGATCCTTGGCATAAAAAGCGTCATCATAAACGCCGTATCGTACAAACTGAGTTTGTTGAAAAACTAAGAGCCCAACTAAAAATGGGTGGCGTTTTTCATATGGCAACAGATTGGGAAAACTATGCAGAGCATATGCTCGAAGTAATGAATGTAGCTCCTGGTTTTAAAAACCAATCAGAAACAAACGATTATGTTCCACGTCCAGATTTGCGCCCGCTTACTAAGTTTGAGCAGCGCGGACATCGCCTAGGTCATGGCGTGTGGGATTTAATGTTTGAACGTACTGAGTAATTTGTAACTTTAAGCACTCACTTTTATTTTTGATAAAACTAAACATACTGTAAGGCAAAGCCATTTATGAGCGTACTAACCAACCCAAGTTTACTGTTACTTCGTAATAGCGAGGCACTAACGGGCAAATCTATCTTGGTGGTCAACTTTGTTCAAGATGGCTTTTTAACAGAGCTTAAAAAACTTAACCCGCAAAGCAAGGTAACTGCATTTAGCTACAACCATGCTAACGGTGAGTTTGCTAAAAACACCAAAGACGTTGAGATTTGTGTAAATCACACAATACCTGGTAACGGCTACGATTTAGTTATTCTTTACTATCCTAAATCAAAACCTGAGTTATTAATGGCGCTTGATAATATTCGATCTGCTATTACTGACGATGCCGAACTATTGGTGGTAGGTGAAAACAAAAGTGGTGTTAAATCAATTGAAAAGCAATTAGCTGGTAAAGCTGAGTTTAGTAACAAAATTGATTCAGCTAAGCACTGCGTTCTTTACTCATTTGCTGAGATTACCCAGCATCCTGACTTTGATATTACGACCTACCATAAAAAGTTTGTTGTTAATGTTGCCGACACCGAGTTTACAGCTATTAGTGTCCCAGGGGTGTTTAATCACGGTAGTTTAGATATGGGAACGAAAGTTCTACTCGAAAACGCACCGACAATTAAGCAAGGTAGGGTTCTCGACTTTGGTTGTGGCGCAGGTTTAATAGCAACCTTTTTAGGGCTGCATAATCCAGCACTTGAGTTTGTGTGTAGTGATGTAAGTGCACTGGCAACTTACGCAACACAGCAGACCCTAAAGCTTAACAGCATCAAAGGCGAAGCGATATTAAGTGACGGCCTTAAAAGCATTACCGGTAAGTTTGATTTAATTATTAGCAATCCACCTTTTCATACAGGTATTGCAACCGACTACACAGTAGCAGAAACATTTTTAGCAAATGCAAAACAGCATTTAACTAAAGTAGGAAAGCTGAATATTGTTGCTAACAGCTTTTTAAAATACCCGCCTATTTTAGAAACGCAATTTGAAAGCTACCAAACGGTATTTAAAAATAACAAGTTTGCCGTATATAGCAGCTAGTATTATTTTTAAAAATGCTTGAGTGCAAACGCGCTCAAGCTAACCTTCGCATAAATATAAGAATTAATTTAGCTTTTTTCCTTCATTTTCTCCCGTCTTTGCTAAACTAAAATTCTAAATAATCAAAATTAATTCAGGCGATAACGAAATAATGCCTAAAAAAGTTCATCAAAGTAGCATTCGCAAAGCACTCATAAATTTAATTATGCTTATTACAGCTATTTGCTTGTCGCTATCTATTTCGATATCTACTTATTTAAGCGTAAAAGAGCAAAAGCAATTAATCATTAATAAACTCGTCATACTTTCTGAAATTGTAGCTTTTGATGCTGGTAAATCAGTAGTTGAAGATGATAGAAAAACAGAAGAAAAACGCCTCAAGTCATTTGAAAATATCCCCCTTGTAAAAAACATACATATTTATTCAATAGAAAAAGCATCTCAAAAACCTGTTTTTTTTATTAGCTTTAATGCAAAAAAAACACCTCCAGTACCACTAAGAATAGACAGTGTTGATGAGCTAAAAATGCCACGAATTACGAGCGATCATATTGAACTAACCCGCCCTATTTACGATAACGAAAAGTTGGTCGGTTTTGTATACATGCGAGGGAGCCTCGAAAGTTTAGAGACTTATATTGAGAGAAAAATATTAATAGACGTGCTATTAACTCTATTAATTTTAATCGTTGTTTACTTTATTGCTATAAAAGTTCAACGACGTATAGCCAAGCCAATAGAGCAGTTAAGCATGCTATTGCAGGATGTATCTAAAAATCATAACTATGATGCACGCGCGCCAATAACCGATGTAAAAGAAATAACCGCTCTTTCAAATAGTTTAAATATCATGCTTACACGCACCAAAAAGCAACTTGAGCGCCACGAAAAAGATAAACAAGAAATAAAACAACTAAACCAGAGCCTTGAAGAAAAAGTAAACCAGCGAACAATCGCTCTCAGAGAAGCAAATCAAGAGCTTTTATCAACCCTTGAGCGAATGCATCAGTACCAAACGCAAATTGTTGAAAACGAAAAAATGGCATCGCTTGGGCAAATGGTTGCTGGAGTTGCCCATGAAGTGAATACACCAATAGGGCTAGGTATTACAGGCTCTACATTACTTCGAGATAAACTGGCAGATATACAGCAAAGCTTTGACGATAAAAAACTTACCTCAAGCCATCTAAAACGCTTTATAGATGAAGGTATTGAAAACTTAGACTTAATTTATCGTAATCTAAATCGTGCCGCAGACCTGATATCTAACTTTAAAAAAGTGGCCGTTATTCAAGATGACGGTGTTAATACCCATATTAATGTACATAAATTAATAAGTGATGTTTTAACATCGATTCAATCTGAACTACTGCCTAAAAAGCCTGTCGTTATTATTAACTGTCCGACCGACTTGGCTATTCATAGTAAGTCTGAACCTCTGCAACAAGTGTTTCAGCAGTTGCTTATGAACTCTGTGATTCATGGATTTATAGGTAAAGAAAATAATGAAATTCGCTTTGACGTAGAACTGGTAGGGAAAAAATTAACAATAGTTTATTCTGACAATGGTCAAGGCGTTGATAAAAACATTAAAAATAGAATTTTTGACCCGTTTGTAACTTCAAAGCGCGGACAAGGCGCAAGCGGCTTAGGCATGCACTTGGTCTACAACCTAGTAACACAAGCACTTGGCGGAAGAGTTATGTTTGATCTTGAAGAAAAACACGGTGCTCGCTTTATAATTACTATTCCTTAAATAAAGATCACTAAAAAGTGCATATATTTAAAATTTATCCTTGAATTAGCATTTAATGACCTCATTAATGAGGCATGTGATAAGCGCGTAACATTATTTAATTGCATTAAATAAATATTACCAAGCGATTTATGAACTTTTTTATCTTTGCTGTATCACATACATTGATGAAAGGTTAGAAAGTGATATAGTTTTGCTTTGAATTAGTCTGATTATTTTAAGTACCTTGTTTGATTGAATGATGTATCAATTATTAAAGGAAAATGGCTTCGACTTTATGATTCAAATAGCTACATCCACGTATATATCAATTAAACAGTAGTTTTTGCACTGCCCTTTTTAGTAGACTTTGGACACCCTACTGTTTTATTTTTATCCAATTTGTTTTTTCCTTGTTAACAAATGGGTATAATCCTATAATCTCTAGTAATCGGTTATAAATTCGTCACCGGTTTTTTTATAAATAAAATATTCCAAAAGGTTAATTAATAATGCAAACGCCAGTCATTCTAATCGTAGAAGATGAAGACGTAACTCGACTGAACCTAGTTAGTTTATTTGAAGCTGAAGGGTACAAAGTTATTGAAGCCATTGATGGCGATGATATGCATGACAAGCTTACAAATAACGATGACGTTAATCTTGTAGTTATGGATATCAACCTTCCTGGTAAAAACGGTCTTATTTTAGCCCGTGAATTACGCCAAAAGCGTAAAGTAGGTCTTATATTCCTAACGGGTCGTGACAACGATGTTGACCGTATTTTAGGTCTTGAAATTGGCGCAGATGACTACGTTACTAAGCCATTCAACCCGCGTGAATTAACTATTAGAGCTCGCAACCTTATTACTCGTACTGCTTTAGGCGGTGAAGAGTCAGCACTAGAAACAAATGGTGTTATTACGTTTAACGGTTGGGAACTTGATGAAAATAGCCGCTGTCTTACTTCTCCAAATGGCGACGCTAAACGTTTACCAAAAGGTGAGTACAGAGCACTTCGTTTAATGCTTGATTCTCCAGGTCGTATTTTTAGTCGTGAGCAATTAATCAAGCACATGACAGGCCGTGAGCTTCGCGCAAATGACCGTACTGTTGATGTTACTATTCGTCGCATTCGTAAGCATTTTGAAAGTGATAACTCAACGTCAGAGTTAATCAGCACCATCCATGGTGAAGGTTACCGTTTCATTGGTAAAATTGACGCTTAATTAGAGCTAATTAGTTTTACTCTAATTGCTGTAAAAATAAATGAAGGGCTTTTTGTCCTTCATTTATTTTATCTGCTAAAACATCTAACCACTGCTTTAACATTTCATCAGATTCATCAATCGCACCATGCTCCATTATTTTGGCATGAAGCTGCACATCATTTAAACCTACCGATCCAGCCGCACCTTTAAGTTTATGCGCTACTGATTCATACTCTTCTCTATCGCCGGTATTTAATGAGGTAAGTAATTCTTGCTGATATTGTGGACTTAGCTTTTCGAATAACTGACTACTGCGTCTAAATACAACCAAGCCCATCGAATTTACAAAGTCTTCTATTGTTTCAATATCTAATAAGTGTGCATCAATGCCCTCTAGCGCCTCTTCACTTACTTTTAGCTGTGGCTCTGTGCACTCACTTTGCTTAATGCCAAATAAGTCAGCCAGCATTTTATCAAGCTTGACTGTGTTAATTGGTTTAGCCAACGCACCTTGTATTGATATACCTTCAAGCTCTTTTTCAGCACTGCGTACATTGGCAGTTAGAGCAACAATAGATAATTTATCGAAGTGGCTATCTGAGCGTATTTGTTTAGCAACCACATCACCGTTTATATCTGGCAATTGCATATCAAGTAGTACTAAATCTAAGTCATCTTCGGTTTCGACAAACGAGAGTGCATCTTCACCGGTTTCAGCCCATAACACTTCATGGCCGCGTTGCTCTAATAGGTTTGTAGCAATTTCGGCGTTAAGAGGCACATCTTCTACTAGTAGAATATACAAACTACGGCCAACATAACTTTGCTCTGTTGGTGCAACACATAAACTAAGCGGTATTTGCACTGTAAAACAACTCCCTTCGCCTTCAGTACTATTTACCGTAATTATCCCTTTCATTGCACTTACAAGTGCCTTAGTTACAGCTAAACCAATACCGGAGCCTATCGCGTTAGTGCCTTTTAAATCCGGCGCTTTGTAATACATATCAAATATATGGGCAAGTTGCTCTGGTGGAATACCTTGACCGGTATCTAGTACCTTAATAACTAACCATGGGCCTTCTACGCGATTTTCTCTGCTGCATTCGAGTGTTACTTTGCCTTGCTGAGTAAACTTAACGGCGTTGTTAATTAAGTTCCAAACAACTTGGCGTAATCGAGTCGGATCGAGCTGCGCGTAAACATCAAGTATGCCATTGCGCTTAATATCAAACTCAAGCTCTTTTTGCTCTGCTATTAAGCCTGCAAAATTAACTACATCGTTTATAAAGTCTGACACATTAATAGAATTGGTTGCTATATCGAGCTGATCTCTATCTATTTTATCTAAATCTATAATATCGTTAAAAATATTACCGAGTGTTTCAGCACTCGAAAAAATAGTATTGCCCCAACTACGCTGCTGCTTGTTAAGCTCTGTGTCTAATAACATACGCGTTAAACCAACAATGCCATTTAAAGGAGTACGTAATTCATGGCTCAGCGTAGCAATAAACTTACCTTTGTCTTTATAGGCAGTTTCGAGTGCCTGTGCTGCTTCTTTACGGCTAGTGATATCACGACCAAAGCCCAGTAAACCAATGTAGTCACCGTCATCATTTATAAAAGGTAATTTACGCAGCTCAAACCAACGTGTTTCACCATTTACTTCATAGCCTACATCTATAGTTAGTGCTTTATGGCTTTGCTCTACTTCTTTATCGGTTGCCAAAACTTCAGCTAAAAAATGACTCGGGAATATCTGCTCAACCGTTTTTCCTATTAACTCACTACTTGATTTTCCCATTACCTCTTCAAACATTTTATTACAGCCGGCAAATACACCGTTGTTATCGCGGTAATAAAATAGATCGGGAGATGAATCAACGATTGAGCGTTGCAACATACTTTGCTGGGCAAGTTCTTGTTGTGTTTTTTTACGCTCAGCAATTTCTCGGCGCAGCTCTTCAATAGCGCGATGCTTGGCATGAAATGCCATTTTACGCTCATCAATTTCAATATTTAAACGACTAATGTTGTCTTTTAAGGTTTGGTTTAAGAGCTTTTCCTGCTTGGTTGCGCTATCTAAATAAGCATACGAGGCATCTAATTGACGAATTGAATTAAGTAATACACTTATAATTAAAGGAGAAACTACAGCCGTAAAAAATACCACAGCCAAAATATCAACAAGGTGTAATTCGCCTATCGCAACATAATAAAACATGCTCGATAAAATAAGAGATACAGTTAAAAATAAAGTGTAACAAATAGCTGCGGTTTTAAATTCACCAAATCGCGTTATTGAGCTGGAAAGTACCCGAGCCCAAGGGCTCAAAGAATAATCGGTCATACGTAATTTTATCTCTTAGCTGTGTGCTTAAATATAAAGAAGGCAATGCGCATGTATAAACATACCATTTTCCCAGATTTTAGCATTTTTCTCCTACCACTACCCATGTTGTGCGATAAAAACAGAATTTTTCATGTTTGATTTTGCTCATCTCTTAAACTCATCATTTCAGCAATAAATTATTTAGTGTAAAATGCCCCGCTTTATTATCTCCAAAATACGAGTAGCGCACATGCAAACCAATATGCCAGATATAGCAGACACTGCACCCGCTTTACAAACAGGTAAATTAGACTGGGTTGGCATGGGCGAAATCGAACTGCCATTTATTTTTGAGTCACGAGACTTATCTCCAGTTACAGTAAATGCCAAAGCTCGTGCATTTGTAAATTTGCATAAAGAAGATGCCAAAGGCATTCATATGTCACGTCTATTTTTAGCACTTGACCTGCTTTCAACTGAGCAGCAAGTCAATCCGCAAACAATAGCGCAAGCACTCGATACTTTTATAACTAGCCACGAAGGGCTGAGCGATAAAGCACAAATTGAATTTAAATTTGAATTACCGCTACGCCGTAAATCACTATTAAGTGGTAAAGCGGGCTGGAAAAGCTACCCAGTTGTACTTACCAGTACAATTGAAAATAACATTATTAGCTACGAGCTAACTGTAGATGTTACCTATTCTTCAACGTGCCCTTGCTCTGCAGCACTTGCGCGCCAGCTTATACAAAACGCGTTTAACGAAAAGTTTAACCAAGAAACCTTAAGCCAAAAAGATGTGCACGAATGGCTAGGCACTACACAAGGCATAGTCGCTACACCTCACTCGCAGCGCTCTATTGCCAACGTAAAAGTAAAGCTTGACAGCAATATTCAAGAATTTGACGTAGTGACTCTAATAAATACCCTCGAAGCTGAACTTAAAACGCCTGTACAAGCGGCAGTAAAACGCGAAGACGAGCAAGAATTTGCCCGTTTAAATGGTCAAAATCTTATGTTTTGTGAAGATGCAGCGCGTAAAATTAAAGCTTTATTAGAAACAGATAATTACAGCGATTACTGGCTGCAAATAAACCATTATGAATCACTCCATGCACACGATGCTGTAGCTATTGCGGTTAAAGGTATTGAAGGTGGATACAAAGCTTAATAGCTACATAGTTTTAGCTTTTATAAACAGTTGGTAATTATTTTATAACTCATACTTTTTAGGCACGTAAATTGCTTTATTTGAGCAGTGTCAATTTGTTGTTATGGAGTTACCGTATGGAATTCGCTTTATTATTAATTCTAGTATTAGTTGTCGGGGCTTCTGTTGTTGCGTCAAAATTTAATGACGATGGCGGAAACCCGTATCCTTTTACCCGCAAGCAAACTGTTTTTACGCAGGTTGAAGGCGCTTTTCTAAATCTTCTCGAGCGTGCTGTAGGCGATCAATATAAAATTGTTAGTCGCGTTAAGCTAATTGACGTTATTGACTGTAAGCAAGGTCTTTCTATTAAATCTAAACGTGCTGCTTTAGCTAAAGCTAAAAATAAGCAACTCGACTTTGTATTAATCGATAAAGAAAAACTAACTATTGTTGCGGCCGTTGACCTAGTTAACAATGCCAATAAAGATGGCCACAAAGCTCAACGCGACTGGTTTGTAAACGGTGCACTAGAGTCTGCGGGCATTCCACATATTCGTATGAAAGTTAAATCGGGCTACCGTCCTTCTGAAGTACGCGATGCAATTATGTTTAAACTTGGTAAGCCTGCAGCAACACAAACGCAGCGCCCTGTTCGTAATCGCTCACATAAGCCAGCGGTACTTTCACCTTCTCAAGCCAAAGCACAAACAACTGCTTTAGCTGAAATTTAAAAACCAAATTAAATACTCTCCTAAAAAGTATTTAAAGCGAGCTCATAAACAAGCTCGCTTTTTTGTTTTTTATTGCTAACTTCACGTATAATCAAGTGATTCAAACTCAGGAATTAAACATTATGAATGTTGGTATTATTGGCGCAATGGAGCCAGAAGTTAAAATTTTACGTGAAGCGATGCAAAACCCACATATTTTAACTAAAGCAGGTTTCACTTTTTATACTGGTGAATTGGCTGGTAACACAGTAACACTTGTTCAATCTGGTATTGGTAAAGTAGCATCAACAATTGCAACTACCTTACTGATTGATAACTTCAAACCTGATTGCGTAATTAACACAGGCTCTGCCGGTGGATTCGATCCTTCTCTAAGTGTTGGCGACGTAGTAATTTCGTCAGAAGTACGTCATCACGATGTAGATGTTACTGCTTTTGGCTACGAAATTGGCCAAGTACCACAAATGCCAGCAGGTTTTACAGCACACCCTAAATTAGTTGAAGCAGCACAACAAACAATCGAACAAATCAGTGATGTTAAAACACTTGTTGGCTTAATTTGTACTGGTGACACATTTATGTGTGACCCTGTGCGTATTGATAAAGCACGCAGTGATTTTCCTACAATGCTTGCCGTTGAAATGGAAGGCGCTTCGATTGCACAAACGTGTTTTACGCTTAACACACCGTTTGTTGTAATTCGCTCAATGTCTGATATTGCAGGTAAAGAGTCACCACAATCATTTGAAGAATACCTAGAAACTGCATCAATCAACTCATCTAAAATGGTTGTCGCACTTTTAGAAAAGCTAACTGCAGTGTCTCTGTAAATGCTTAGCAATATTGTTCAAAACCACTTGGACTTTATTGCCTTCATACTAGCGCTCCTTGCTGAGCGCTTTATTCCCCTTATTAGCTGGTATCATCCTAATACAGCGTTAAATGCTGTTTTTAGTGCTATTGGCAAGCGCATATACAAAAGCAAAGAACCTAAAAGCTATCAATATTTGGCAGCTATACTCGCAAGCACGCTCATTTTAAGTGTCATTCTCATTATTGTAGTGCTACTACTCGAGTTTGCTTTTTACCCTGAATTACTCGCTGGCCTTATTTTATACTTATGCTTAGAAAGTAAGAGTATTGATAAAAAAGCACTTCGCATTGCAAAGCTAACTAAACAAAATCAAAAATCGACAGCACGCGAATTACTAAAACCACTGCTTGCCCGTGAAGTTAATAGGCTTTCATCTCCTGGTATTATCAAAGCATTAATTGAAAGCTTAATACTGCGCACTGCTCGATACTATTTCGTAGTTATATTTATATTTTTAGCCTTTGGCCCTATTGCGGCCCTCGCCTATCGATTACTTACTTTAATACAACAAGCCTGGCGTAGTGACATATCCCCAAATAGCTACTTTTTAAAACCGCTTAAAACTCTCTTGTTTATTATTGAGTATATTCCAATGCGCTTACTCGCTTTAACTATTGCAGCAAGTAGAGCGAGCAAACAAAGCATGCACTACATAAAGCATTATGGTAGACATTTTTATCAAACAAATACAGGTTGGCTACTAAGCACATGCTCTGCATCACTTGGCGTGCAGCTGGGCGGGCCTGCAGTTTATTTGGGTACTCGCTTTAATAAAATGCGTATAGGTACTGATAGACTACCTACACCCGAGGATGTACCTGTAATAATTAATAGATTAAATCAGGCGCGTGTATTTTGGTTGTTAGTAATTGTAAGTATCGAAATATTAAAAGTGATTTAGTGACTATTTACAGATCCCAAAATACGAGCACAAAAAAACCAGCCTAGGCTGGTTTTTTAGTTTTCAAACGGTATTTAAGCTACAGTGATGTTTGCAAACTTACGTTTACCTACTTGGTAAATAGCTGTTGTGCCTTTTGCTATTTCAAGTTTGGTGTCAGTGATTTTATCTTCACCGTTAAGTTTAACTGCACCTTGCTTAATCATACGCATTGCTTCTGATGTACTTACTACTAAATTTGCTTCTTTAAGCAAGTTAGCAATTAAAATAGTATCTTCTGCGATAGTGATTGTCAGCTCAGGGATTTCATCTGGTAACGCTTTTTTCTGAAAACGCTGAATAAAATCATCATGTGCACCTTGTGCATCAGCTTCACTATGAAAACGAGCAATTAACTCTTTAGCTAGTTCTATTTTAATATCGCGCGGGTTAGTACCTTGCTCAACACGTTCTTTTTGAGCTGCAATTTCTTCAATAGAAAGCGCGCTTAATAAATCGTAATAACGCCACATTAGCACATCACTAATTGACATTATTTTACCAAACATATCGTTTGGCGCATCAGTAATACCAATGTAGTTACCAAGCGACTTAGACATTTTTTGAACGCCGTCAGTACCTTCAAGTAATGGCATCATTAATACTGTTTGCGGCTTTTGACCTTCAACTTTTTGTAGCTCACGGCCCATTAACAAGTTAAAGCGCTGATCAGTACCGCCCAGTTCAACATCTGACTCTAGTGCAACCGAATCCCAACCTTGTACCAGTGGATATAAAAACTCGTGAATTGCAATTGGTTGACCGCTGCCGTAACGCTTTTTAAAGTCATCTCGTTCAAGCATGCGCGCTACAGTTTGGTTTGCAGCAAGTTTAATCATGCCTGCAGCGCCTAACTTTTCCATCCAAGTAGAGTTAAATGCAACAGTGGTTTTAGCAGGATCTAGAATTTTGAATACTTGTTCTTTATATGTTTCGGCATTGGCTAGTACGTCTTCGCGAGTAAGTGGTTTACGCGTTACGTTTTTACCTGTTGGGTCACCAATCATGCCAGTAAAGTCACCAATTAAGAAAATAACCTCATGACCTAAATCCTGAAAGGTTTTCATTTTATTAATGAGTACAGTGTGCCCTAAATGTAAATCAGGGGCTGTAGGATCAAAGCCAGCTTTTATTTTTAGCTTTTTGCCCGACTTTAGTTTTTCAACTAGTTCGTCTTCAATTAATATTTCTTCTGCACCGCGTTTTATCTCTGCTAGAGCGGTTTGTAAATCCACTTTGTGTTACTCCAAAATTCTGCCTACGAAGGGGCGGACTAGTTACTTGTAATCACGGTTTAATATAGGTTTAAACCGAATATATATATGTAGCTAACATAACAAATTTCTACCTAATTAAAATAACTTTTTAAGTTATTAATGCAACTAAACAAAATGAATTGAGTCTTAGTTAGATAGGACGTTAAAAAAGGCTTCTTAACCCTGATTTTAGCGTAGTTTAAGGTTAGTTTAAATCTACAAAGCACTAGTATTCGTACATTATTAAGTATATCCTGCAATATTATGTATTTATTATCTTGACAGCAGAAAAAGGCACGTTATGGTTCACGTGGTTAACACTCTCCCAAAAAAACACAAATTGCTTATTTTAGGTTTAGTTTCTGCTATTGCCGGCTTGGCATTTCTTCCTTCTGAAAAAGCGACTGCTTCTAAAGACAATAATGCAGATGCATTAGAGATAGGCAAGCGCTATGAGTTACAAGTTAAAGTTGATGACAACGAAAAATTAACTGAGTTAAATTCAGAGCAAGCAGCAGAAAAATTACCAGAATACGACTTTGTCGATCATAAAGTTAAAAATGGCGACAATTTAGCAATTATCTTCAAACGTGCTGGTTTTTCAGCTCAAACGCTCCATAAACTAATTAACACTAACGCAGAAACGCGCAAGCTAACTAAAATTCACCCCGGTGAAATACTTAGCTTTGCGACAGCTGAAGATGGCTCTTTGGCTCAACTGCGCTATGTAATTTCAAAAACCGATACTTTATTTGTTACCTTAAATGAAGAAGGTAACTACGATACAGCTATTGATAGTAAAGAAATTGAAACGCTAACCAAAACCGCTGGCGGCGAAATATCTAACAACTTTTGGACCTCAGCAATAGCGGCTGGTTTAAGCGAACGTCAAATAATGAACTTTGCTGACATATTTGGTTGGGATGTTGATTTTGCAAACGACATTCGTAAAGGCGATGTGTTTGGCTTAATTTACGAGTCTCACTATGTTGATGGCGAGTTTATTGGTACCGGTAAAATTATTGCCGCTGAATTTGTAAACCAAGGTCAGCGCTTTGCAGCGATTCGACATACCGATGGCAATTTTTATACGCCTGAAGGGCGTAGCATGAAAAAAGCATTTTTACGTGCACCTGTAAGCTTTAAGTATATTAGTTCGAGCTTTAATCCTCGTCGCTTACACCCAGTTACTGGGCAAGTTAGAGCGCACCGTGGTATTGACTTTGCGGCACGCACTGGCACACCGGTGGTTGCATCAGGTAACGGTAAGGTAGTTAAAGCGGGTTACAGCAAGTACAACGGTAACTACGTATTTATTAGCCATGGCACACAATATGTAACTAAGTACTTACACCTAAATAAGAAACTAGTTAAAACGGGCCAAAAAGTTAAACAGGGCCAACAAATTGGTACTGTAGGTTCTACGGGTCGTGTTACTGGCGCGCATTTACACTATGAATTTTTAGTAAATGGCGTTCACCGTAATCCTAAAACAGTAAAACTTCCTAAGTCAGAGCCACTACCTCGCTCAGAACTTGCTAAGTTTAAACCGATTGCAGATAACTTTATTGCCCAACTTGAGCGCAATCGCGAGCTACAGTTAGCACTTAAATAAAGTTTATTAATAAACATTAAAAAAGCCTTTGCAGGTTAAACCTGCAAAGGCTTTTTTGTATACGCTAAAAACCATTAATACATTAATACATTAATACATAAATGAGCTGAATCACTAAGGACACCATCACTAATGGCCAAATATATTTGCTGTATTTGGTTGCACCGTTGAGCCCTATTTTACTTTGATATTTTTCAAGCAGTGGAATAAGTATCGCTAGCGCGACAAACAAACCAATTAAAATAACGAATATATTCATATCAATGCCCTACTTATGGTAGCTCATGGCCTTTAGCGCTTACATAAAGTGCATACCAATGCTCACGAGTTAGTTGTACGTTTACAGCATCACAAGAGGCTTTAATACGCTTGGCATTAGTTGTTCCAATAATAGGCTGAATAGATGCGGGATGGCGCAGTAACCATGCAATAACAATAGCCTCAGCAGAAGTATCATAAAGTGCAGCCAGCTTATGAACTAAAAGACTGGTGTTTATATCAGCCTGCGATGCGTTTGATAAATCACTGCCGCTGTATAATCCTTGGCATAAACTGCCCCAGCTTTGAATTTGAATTTCAAAATGGCGACAGTACTCAATACTACCTGGCGTAAAATTAAGATCCTTACCGTCACTGTTACCGGCATATACACCTTCATCAACAAACTGATGTTTTTGTAAACTAGCCTCAATTTGATTAGCCACAATCGGCATATCAAGTGCATGCTGTAAAAAATTCATTTGATGTTGCTGCATATTCGATACTGCAAAATTGCGCACTTTACCGCTTTCTTTTAAGCAACTAAATATACGAGCAATTTCGTTAACTTCCATGAGTGGATCAGGACGATGCAGCATAAGTACGTCTAAATAGTCTGTATTTAATCGCTTCAAGGATGCTTCAACTGATTGCTCAATCCACTTTGATGAAAAATCATAGCGCTTGGGCCCTAAGTCATCTTCAAAACGAATCCCACACTTAGATTGAATATACATGTGCTCTCTAAGCTCTGGTCGCTCGCTTAATGCTTTACCAAAAACCTGCTCCGCTTTACCAAAAGTATAAATATCAGCATGGTCAAAAAAGTTAATGCCACCTTCAATAGCGTTATCTATGCATTCATGAGTTTGCTTAACATGTGCATCAGTGATTGCGTCTTTATTCCAACCGCCTCCCAGACCCATGCATCCGAATACAAGTTTACTAACATGAGGTAAGTGCTTTGCTAAAGGTGTGTGAAGCATGATAACTATCCTTAAAATTTTGAAGAGCTGTTACTGTAAACAAAAAGCGCTGAACAAGAAACCATTTAGCGGTGAACAAATTAAGAACAAAAAAAAGCGCAGTAAACTGCGCTAAATCATTTATTAACTACCACGTTAATTATTAGCCAACAAGTGCTAATAAAATACCCGCAGCAACTGCACTACCAAGTACACCCGCTACGTTGGGTCCCATAGCATGCATAAGTAAAAAGTTATGTGGGTTGCTTTCAAGGCCAACTTTATTAACTACTCGTGCCGCCATTGGCACAGCCGATACACCTGCTGCCCCAATTAATGGGTTTATAGGTGTTTTAGATATACGGTTAAGTCCTTTTGCCATAAATACGCCAGATGCCGTACCAATTGCAAAAGCCAGTGCGCCAAGCACTAAAATACCAATCGTCTCAACAGTTAAAAACTTATCTGCAGCAAGCTTTGAACCTACAGCTAAACCTAAAAATATAGTTGTAACATTGATGATTTCGTTTTGAGCACTGTTACTTAATCTATCAACAACACCCGACTCTCGCATTAAGTTACCTAAACAAAACATACCTACAAGCGGTATAGCAGCCGGTAAAAACATAGCCGTTAAGCTAAGCACCATAAGAGGGAAAATAATCTTTTCCTTTTTAGATACTTTGCGAAGCTCTGGCATCTTAATTTTACGTTCTTCTGGGGTTGTTAACGCACGCATAATTGGCGGTTGAATAATTGGTACAAGAGCCATGTATGAATATGCGGCTACCGCTATTGCACCAAGTAAATCAGGTGCCAGTTTTGATGCTAAAAATATTGCTGTTGGCCCATCGGCACCACCAATAATGGCAATAGCTGATGCATCCTGTAGGGTAAACTCAAAACCTGGTACATAATTTAATAATATTGCGCCAAACAAAGTAGCAAAAATACCAAACTGTGCAGCCGCACCTAATAACAACATACGTGGGTTTGCAATAAGCGCGCTAAAGTCGGTCAGCGCCCCTACTCCCATAAATATTAATAACGGAAAAATCCCCGTATCAATACCCACGTAATAAACGTAATACAAAAGCCCACCTGGGTCTGACAAACCTGCCACTGGTACATTTGTTAAAATTGCACCAAAACCAATAGGTAGTAATAATAGTGGTTCAAAGCCTTTAGCTATCGCTAAAAACAGTAATAAACACCCTACCGCAATCATAATTAATGATGGGATTGTAAAGTTAGCAATGCCTGTCGCATTCCAGAGGTTTAAAATACCTTCCATCCTCTATTTACTCCTAAGCTAATGCAATCATAGCGTCGCCGGTAGTTACAGCATCGCCTTCACCAACTAACACTTCAGCAATTGTTCCTGTATGCGTAGCGCGTATTTCAGTTTCCATTTTCATGGCTTCCATAATAATCACTACATCACCTTCGTTAACAACTTGCCCAGCTTTTACCTTAATCTTAAAAATATTACCGGCTAAAGGTGCGTTAAGGGTTTCACCTGATGCAACTGAAGCAGATTGAGGAATGTGCTCAGAGTCTTTTAATGTTACCTCTTTTAGCTCACCACCTTGCGCCACTACTACGTCGTAAACTTTACCATCTACTTTTACGCTGTATTGCTCAGCTTTAACGCTGTTATTATTTGATCCTGATTTTGGTGCTGCCTTATTGCTCTTATCTTCAACGGTAGGAATAGGCTCAAATGCATCAGGGTTATTACGATTTTTAATAAATTTCAAACCAACCTGCGGAAATAATGCATAAGTTAGTACGTCATCAATTTGCTCATCAGCAAGTGTTAAACCTTGCTCTTGCGCTTCTTTTAATAATTCAGCTTCAAGCGTTGCAAGCTCTGGTGCAATGTTATCTGCAGGGCGACAAGTAATAACCTCTGCTCCATCAAGCACACGCTCTTGTAGCTCTTTATTCATTGGTGCTGGTGTTAAGCCATATTCACCTTTTAATACGCCAGCAGTTTCTTTAGTAATTGTTTTATAACGCTCACCGGTTAGCACGTTAAGTACTGCTTGAGTACCTACAATTTGCGACGTGGGTGTTACTAAAGGTAAAAAGCCAAGATCTTCACGTACACGTGGGATCTCAAGTAAAACTTCATTAAGCTTATCTGCCGCGCCTTGCTCTTTAAGTTGGTTTTCCATGTTTGTAAGCATGCCACCAGGTACTTGAGCTAGTAAAATACGACCATCAACCCCTTTTAAGCTACCTTCAAATGCCGCATATTTTTTACGTACATCTCTAAAGTAAGCAGCAATTTCTTCTAGATGATTTAAATCAAGGTCAGTATCGCGCTCAGTTCCTTCAACTATCGATACAATAGTTTCAGTTGCTGTGTGTCCGTAAGTCATACTCATTGATGAAATAGCGGTATCAAGCATATCAATGCCTGCATCAATCGCTTTTTGATAAGTCGCAGTACTTAAACCTGTTGTAGCGTGGCACTGCATAGCAATAGGAACCGATACGGTTTCTTTAAGTGCTTTAATTAGTTTTTCAGCATCGTACGGCTTTAATAAACCCGCCATGTCTTTAATACAAATTGAGTGACAGCCTAAATCTTCTAATTGCTTAGCAAGAGTCAGCCACATATCAAGCGTATGAACAGGACTTACCGTGTACGAAATAGTACCTTGAGCATGCGCGCCTACTTTTATAGCCGCTTTAATCGCTGTTTCTAGGTTACGTACATCGTTCATTGCATCGAAAATACGAAATACGTCAACGCCATTTTTATGTGCGCGTTCTACAAACTTTTCAACTACATCATCAGCGTAATGGCGGTAGCCTAATAGGTTTTGACCGCGTAATAGCATTTGCTGTTTAGTATTAGGCATCGCTTTTTTAAGCGCACGAATACGCTCCCAAGGATCTTCGCCTAAATAACGAATACACGAATCAAATGTAGCACCGCCCCACGATTCAATAGACCAATAACCTGCATCATCTAGCTTGCTAGCAATAGGTAGCATATCGTCTAGGCGCATACGTGTTGCGAGCAATGATTGGTGCGCATCGCGTAATACCAATTCTGTTAATTTTAATTTAGCCATGTGTGTGCCCCTTATTTATTATTTGATTTGTACTGAGCAATGGCAGCACTAATAGCAGCGATGTGCTCATTAGGCACACCTTGAGATTTAAAAGACGGTGATTTAGCTGGTGATGCCTCTGGTTCGCTATAGCGCGTCACCAAATTAGACATAAGCGTTACTGCACCAATTAATATCGACAGAAATACAAACACCCCAACCATACCAGTTAGCATTAAGCTACCAGCCGTTGTGAGTAGAGCACCTATATCCATTTTTCTCCCCCTTGAAACCCATATCGAAAATAAAAAATCGATTTAATTAAATATTTATTCACTGGATAATAACAAAACTAGTCGCTTTGTCTACATCTTGTAAATTGGTAAAACCAATTAAACTATAAACAACATAACACTCAACAAATTTACATGCCATAACCCAGCAATCATGCGCCCTACAATACATACAGAAAATAACGACTATAGCTAATAGTTATATGGAAGTTGTTAATTAACTATTCAACTTAATAAAAATAACCGCCAAATTTTATAATAAGTACAAAAACACACATCAATTGTTAATTGGTCTTACCAAAAACATTATTTTTAGTGAATATTTACCGGTAACTTGTAACAGTGTGAATAACTTACATAACAAAGCGTAAAAATTACTAACTAACTAATAACTAAAAACACAGTTAAAAACCATAACTAGCTGATATAAAACAAAAATAAACTTTGGCATATAACTGGCATTAGTTATTGTGAGCAAATTTGATAACCAAGGAGAAAACAATGTTACGCTGGACAATTACATTTTTAGTTATTGCTTTAATCGCTGCAGTGTTAGGTTTTGGTGGCATCGCAGGTGCCGCAGCTGGTATAGCAAAAATTATATTTTTTATATTTTTAGTACTTTTAGTGATCTCATTAGTTTCAGGTGCACTACGTGGTAAATCACCCAGGTAGATAAAGCATTCAACTAACAAACACTAAAATTTAATCAACACTTACAAGGAATTACATTATGAATTCAACAACTGTAAAAGCAGCACTAATCGGTCTATTCGCAAGTTTCTTCATCATGGGTTGTGAAGACAATCATGCAGAAGACGCAGGCGAACGTATTGACGAAGCAGTAACTGACGTGCAAAACAAAGTAGAAGATGCATGTGAAAATGTTAAAGAAGGCGTAAACGCTGAAGAAACTAACTGTTAATTCTTCTTGTAACGCTAAAAAACGGCCTTAGGGCCGTTTTTTTTGTGTCTGTAATAAAATCACTGACTATAAAGCTGCTCATTTAGCGGTTAGCTTGTTAAAATAAAAAAAACGATATTTAAAGCAAGGCAATATGGCATTTACAACAACCTACACACTAGATAAACCTTACTTTTACGAGTGCTTTGACGAGTCACTCCCCTACAGTAAGCGCGCCAAACCTAAGTACTTTTTACTTGTACTCCTCGTTGCGCTTGGTTTATTTGGCATTTATGTTTTAAACGATCATTACTTAGGATCGTTTATGATCATGCTAGGTGTACTAGAGTGCGTCGCTTTTTACTATCGCAGACCTTGGTGGGTAACCAGACAAATGCTCAGCAGAGCGTCAGGCTCTGAGGTAACACTTACCTTTGATGAAGAAGGCATTAAATCGGCTAATCATTACAAAAGCTTTCAGCTAACTTGGCAAGACATAAGCGAAGTAATAGATACTCAGCAAGGTATTATTATTAAAAATAAAAGCGGAATGCAGTACATTTCAAAACAAATACTAACCCCAGAAACACTCGTTTTTATAAACAAAAAAGCCACTCAGTGAGTGGCTTTTTGACTAGTTGAGTTAATTACTCAACTACGTATACGTGTTGATTAAGCATTGCCCGGATTAGGGTTCGACTTTTCAGCTTGTATGCGCATGTAAATCTCTTCACGATGCACTGATACGTCTTTTGGTGCATTAACACCGATTCGAACTTGATTTCCTTTAACACCTAGAACAGTAACTGTTACTTCGTCACCAATCATTAGGGTTTCACCTACTCTACGAGTTAGTATTAGCATTCTCTTGCTCCCATGTTCCAATAAAAATTATAAGATTCCGCTTAAACATACTAATGAAAATTAGACTGAAAAGTAAGTAAAAACTCTCAATCTATCCATTTTCTGTTAAAAATGCTTTGTGTAATGCACGAACTGCCAACTCTAGGTACTTTTCATCTATTAAAACTGAAATTTTGATCTCAGAAGTCGAGACTAAAACCACATTAATATTTTCCTGCGCTAATGCATCAAAAAATAAACTTGCTACACCAGAATGCGATTTCATACCCATTCCAACAGCAGAAACTTTAGCGACTGTTGGTAATCCGCTTATATTTTGAGCACTGAGTTGAGCTTGATCTTCGCTCAATAATTCAAGTGCTTGCAGATAATCATTCGAGTGCACAGTAAAAGCATAGTCTATTTTTTCAAAGATATGATTAACTTGATTAATCATATCTATTTCGATGCCATTATCAGCAAAAAGTTTCAATATTTTTGAAAGATATTGCGTACCGCTTGGCACACCATCTACTTTAATTAAACATTCGTCACGATTAAACGCAATCCCCGATACCACCTTGCTTGGCATATCGTTCTCCTCAAAACTTATTAATGTGCCTTCATCAGGATTAAAACTAGAAAGCACCCTAAGTGGCACATTGTGTCTACCTGCAGCTTCTACCGAGCGAATATGCAAAACTTTCGCGCCTAAACTTGCCAGCTCCAGCATTTCGGCAAAAGTAACTTGGCTCATTCTGCGCGCGTTAGGTTCAACACGAGGATCTGTAGTATATACGCCGTCAACGTCTGTATAGATCTGGCATTCGTCGGCTTTTATAGCCGCTGCTATTTCTACAGCCGATGTATCGGTGCCGCCGCGTCCAAGCGTTGTAATATTGCCCTCAACGTCACGCCCCTGAAAGCCAGCAATAATAGCAATACGGTTATGCTCAAGCTCATGCTTTAAACGTGTAGCGGCAACGTCTTCAATACGGGCTTTACCAAACATGTTGTCGGTTAGAATATTGACTTGATCGGCTAATAAGCTTACAGCTGAATGACCACGTTTGATAATAGCCATAGCAAGCAGTGATACAGAAACCTGCTCTCCGGTGCTAATAAGTACATCTAGTTCACGGCTACTCGGGCGAGTATCAATTTGTTTGGCGAGGTTAATTAAGCGGTTGGTTTCTCCCGACATAGCAGAGAGAACCACAACCACTTGATGTCCTTGTTGTCTGGTTTTAACAACAAGGTCGGCGACTGCTTCAATTCGCTCTATTGAGCCGACCGAAGTGCCACCGAATTTTTGAACAATAAGTGCCACTTAGGCTTAAGTACGCTCAGTTAACCAAGCTGTAACGCTATCTAGTGCAGCAGCAAGATTTTGTGGCTCACTACCACCAGCTTGTGCCATATCTGGACGACCGCCACCTTTACCACCTACTTGACCTGCCATATGGTTAACTAACTCACCGGCTTTTACTTTGCCTGTTAAGTCTTTCGTTACACCGGCAATTAGGCTTACTTTGTCGCCACTGGCAACACCCAGTGCAATAACACCTGAGCCAATCTTGTTTTTAAGGTCATCAACCATACCGCGAAGCGCTTTAGATTCAGTACCTTCAACGTTTGCTACAAGTAGCTTAACGCCATTAATTTCAACAATCGAATCAAGTAAAGACGCGCCCGCTGCACTTGCTAGCTTATCGCTAAGCTGTGCAATTTGCTTTTCAAGGCCTTTAGATTTTTCAAGCAACGCAGTTACTTTTTCAAGTACCGATGCGCTATCGCCTTTAACTAAAGCTGCAACATCGCTAAGTTGTTGCTCTTGCTCGCTAACGTACGCTACAGCCTCTGCACCGGTTACCGCTTCAATTCGGCGAACACCTGCGGCAATACCGCTTTCAGATACAATTTTGAATAAACCAATATCGCCAGCGCGCTCAACGTGAGTACCACCACAAAGCTCAATAGAGTAGTCGCCAATAGTAACTACACGTACTTCGTCATCGTACTTTTCGCCAAACAATGCCATAGCACCTTTCGCTTTAGCATCATCAATAGCCATAAGCTCAGTATTAAGTGCAAAGTTACGACGAATTTCGTCATTAACTACACGCTCAATTTCACGTAGCTCATCTTTAGTAACTGCTTCAAAATGCGAAAAGTCAAAACGTAAACGATCTGGCTGAACAAGCGAGCCTTTTTGGCCTACATGGTCACCTAATAATTGGCGTAGTGCTTCGTGTAAAATATGCGTAGCTGTGTGGTTTTTCTTAATGCTGTCGCGGCGCGTATCATCAATAGTTGCGTCAACTTTGTCATTAACACCAATACGGCCTTGTACAGTACCGTGGTGAGCAAAAGCATTACCAAGCTTAGTGGTATTAGTAACATTAAATTCGCCACCAGCAACTGTAATAGTACCCGTGTCACCCGTTTGACCGCCTGATTCAGCGTAAAACGGTGTGCGGTCTAGTACTACAATACCTTGTTGACCATCTTCTAATAACTGAACAGCTTCGCCACCGGCAAAAATTTCAATAACGGTCGCGCTGTAATGTGTGCTGTCGTAACCTTTAAAGTCAGTGTGTTTATCTGATTTTAATTGGTCATTGTAATCTGCACCAAATTTACCTGCTTGCTGCGCTGTTTTACGTTGTACAGCCATACACTCTTCAAAGCCTTGATGATCAATTGTCATCTGGCGCTCACGCGCAACATCGGCCGTTAAATCAGCTGGGAAACCGTACGTATCGTAAAGTTTAAATACTAAGTCGCCCGGTATAATATCGCCTTTAAGGTCGCTTAAGCTTTCTTCTAAAATAGCTAAGCCACGCTCAAGTGTTTTACCAAACTGTTCTTCTTCAATGCGTAATACTTTTTCAATAATTTCTTGTTGCTTAGCAAGCTCAGGGTACGCTTGACCCATTTGCTCAATTAGCGCAGCAACTAATTTATAGAAAAACGAACCTTGTGCAGCTAACTTGTTACCGTGGCGCACAGCACGACGAATAATACGGCGCAGTACATAACCACGGCCTTCGTTAGATGGCATAACACCGTCTGATATCAAAAACGCACACGAACGAATGTGATCGGCCACTACGCGTAGTGACTTGTCGTCCATGTCTTGTGCATTAGTAACACTTGCAGCAGCAGCAATTAAGCCTTGGAATAAATCGATTTCGTAGTTTGAATGCACGCCCTGCAAAATAGCAGAAATACGCTCAAGGCCCATTCCCGTATCAACAGATTGCTTAGGTAGAGGCAACATTGTACCGTCGCTTTGACGGTTGTATTGCATAAATACAAGGTTCCAAATTTCGATGAAACGGTCGCCGTCTTCCTCAGGAGAGCCCGGAGGACCACCCCAAATATGCTCGCCGTGATCATAAAATATTTCAGAACACGGACCACACGGACCAGTATCGCCCATAGACCAAAAGTTATCTGAGGTCGCAATACGAATAATACGATCCTCTGGCAAGCCAATTTCGTTAGCCCAGTAACCAAACGCTTCTTCATCATCGTGATAAATAGTTACTAAAAGTTTTTCTTTAGGTAGGCTTACTACCTCAGTTAAAAACTCCCATGCAAACTTAATCGCGTCTTGCTTAAAGTAATCACCAAAGCTGAAGTTACCTAACATTTCAAAAAATGTATGGTGGCGAGCAGTGTAGCCTACGTTTTCTAAATCGTTATGCTTACCGCCAGCACGTACACAGCGCTGCGAGCTTGTCGCACGTGTATAAGGGCGGCTTTCTGCGCCTAAAAATACATCTTTAAATTGCACCATGCCGGCATTGTTAAATAACAACGTGGCATCGTTACCCGGTATAAGCGAGCTAGAAGGTACTATTTGATGTTGCTTGCTGGCAAAAAAGTCTAAAAACTGTTGCCTAATTTGTGCGGTAGTCATGTGCTGCATTTGAAAGTCTCACCTGTATTTACTGTGCTTGCATTGCAAAATTAATTTCATCGTAGCTAAAACCCCGATACATTAAGTAGCGCACGCGCTTAGCTTTATCTTTGTAATCGAGATCGGCCGGTGTATTCGAATATTTTTTATTGTACGCATCCTGCGCAAGCTCAAACCAATCTACTTCAAGCTCTTCAACTACCAATTCAAGTAGCGAACGATCAATCCCTTTGCCCATAGCTTCGCTTTGTATTCGCTTAAGCCCGTGGCATTTAAATATGTGTTTTCTTACAAAGCCTTCACAGTATCGCTGCTCGTTAATAAAATTATGCTTTTCGCACCAATCAAGCAGCGTTTCAATAAACTCTTCTGTGGCTTCTTTTTGCTGTAATTTTAGCGTTAACTCACGACGCGAATATTCTTGGCGCCCTAGTAACCAAAGTACATAGTTTTTTAGTTTTTGCTTTAATTTATCATCCATTAAGCGTCAAAACGCCCGCTTGTTTCACTGCTAAGTGGCTTAACATTAATGTCGTCACTTGGTGGTACAACAGGCATAAAAATGGCTTGATAAGATACAAAAAAGCTAATGTAGCAAATCGGCATTAAAATCAACAGTGGTAAGAACGATAAGAACATCGAAAGCGCCATAAATAATGCGCAAATAAGGCCAAAAACGCCAAGTGGCAAAATGTTATGATAAAACACCATTAACGATTTTTTAAGCGCCGTTAAAATACGTGTTTCTTTACTAAAATAAACAAGCGGTACAGCGTAAGCAAACGCCGTTAAATAAATTAGCATTGCCATAAAAAACAAAATTACATTCGCGCCCGAAATACTCTCAAGCATTTGTTCAAGTGCTACGTTTGGATCAAGTCCCGGTTGGCTCATAACAGCCACTGCATCGGCAAATAAGCCATTAGCAAGTAACGCCATTAAAATGCCCGCCCCCATCTGATAAAGTGCTAAACGCAATAACCCTAAGCGATTTCCCTTAGCCGTAAATGGCTTGAGAATATCGGCTAGCATAATTTTTCCGCCCTGCTGCTTACTAAGCACCGCTTGGTAAAACCCTGCGGTTAAAAATGGCGTAGCTAGTGCTGCTACTACTTGCAGCAGCGGTAAAAATAAAGACAGCAGCCCTACAATACCAATAAATAAATGCATAAAAATAAAGGTTGCTGGCTGGGTTTTAAAAATAAGCCATCCGGCTTTTAACCACTTTAGCCCTGCATCGGCTTTAAAAATTCGTAATTGTGTAGACATACTTGCTCTTAATTTAAAACGAAACACGCCAAGTATAACTTGGCGTGAGGGGGTATTAATAGACGAAACGTAATTAAATGATTAAGGTTTTTTAATTTTCTTAATATCTAACATATGCGCGCCATGCTTAATTTTTGTTTCTAGGTACGATTTATTACCCGCAACACCCGCTTTAATGTGCGCATGCGTGCCCACAACCGAGTCAACATTAATACCGGCATCTTTTAGTGCGTTAAGCTTTTTAGGATTATTGGTCATTAATTTAACGTGGTTTAAATTAAGCGCATTAAGCATTAACACAGCATCCGAAAAGTCACGTAAATCATCAGCAAAGCCTAAATGATTATTAGCTTCGTAGGTGTTCATACCTTGCGATTGCAATACGTAAGCATCAATTTTGTTGTATAAACCAATGCCACGACCTTCTTGGCGTAAATACAATAAAATACCGCCTTGCTCGTGCATCATTTCAATACATTCATTTAGCTGCTCGCCGCAATCACAACGCGATGAGTAAAATACATCACCTGTTAAACACTCAGAATGCATACGAATAAGCGGTACATCTTGCTCTGAATCAGCGTTGTTAAACACCATAGCAATATGTTCTTTGCCATCTTTTAAATCAGTAAATGAGATTATTTCTGCAGGGATATCACTATTTCTGCCAACATTAAGCTGGACTCTTGCTCTTACTTGCGCCACGACAAATCCAAATATTTAAATAACTACGACACGACAATAAAGTGATAATATCACAAAATAGGATAAATACACCGTAGTACAAGACTGTTTATGGCAATTATATGGCGACGACAGGCGTTATTTTCAATGATTGTTAGCAATAAATTAATACAAATAACAGCCAATGTTATTTACGTTGATTTACCTTAATCAGTGACACCTACAGGCGCGTTTGGTATTTTGTATTTTAAACAACGATAGGGATTATTATGAAACGTCAGCAACTCGCTTTATTTATAGGCTTAAGTTTATCTGCTTTAAGCGCAACAACTTTAAGTACTACAGCACTTGCCAGCCAAGCAAGCGATCCTCAAACGGTATTTAGCCAAGCATACCAAAGCTATTTAGCAGCAGTTAAAGCAGACGAAAACGTACAACAAACTGCCAAACTTGCTTACACATCAGGTAAAGCCGTTTACGGTAAAAGCGACGACAATACTGCCAACTTAGCTATTAATTACGCTAAAGCAATAAAAGGCTACGGCGATGAGCTAAACGAACAGCGTTTTGCACTCTATAACGAAGCCCATACTATTTTAGCTGCAAACCACGGTAAACTATCAATAGAAACAATTGATGCACTACTCGGCCAAGCTAACTACACAACATCAGCTTACAAAGCAGCTAACTTTTTAGAACAAGTAATAGATATAGCTAAAACACAAAATAAGCCTAAATTTGTAGCCGACATGAAACTAGAAGCGGCATCACTGCTTGCTAAAAAGTTTAGCTCTAAAAAATATAGCGAAGCGAAAAACTACCTAGAAGAAGCCGACGAATACTACCGTGAAAATCTGCCCAGTAGCTCGGTAGAGCAAATTAAAGCTAACTTTTTAATAGCCGCATTTGCCGAAGGCAGTAAAAAATATAATCAGGCAATTGAGCGCTTAAACAACATAGTTACCGCGTTTGACGATAACTTAAAATACGATCACAGTGCTGAGCTAACCGCTCACTCTAAACTTGTAGGTCTGTACGAAAAACAAGGCAAAAGCGAAGAAGCAACTAAACATTGCCTCGCTATCGCTCAAATGGTGCCATGGAAAGAATCGCAAGAGCAAACACCACTCTATCGTGTTAATCCTAAATACCCAGTGCACAAAGCCAGATTTAGTACCGATGGTAGCGTTATTATGGAGTTTGAGGTAGACGCAGCTGGCTTTGTAAAAAACCCAAAAGTACTTAGCTCTGAAGGCGGCAGCGCATTTGAAAAGTCAGCCAAAGCAGCGCTTGAGCAATGGCGTTACGCGCCAAAGTTTGAAAATGGCAAACCCGTTAGCGCTATTTCTCAGGTACAACTCGACTTTAAAATTAACCGCCACTAAAAGCGGCTCATTAAAAAAGGCGCTTTATGCGCCTTTTTTAATGCCAACTAATACAAATTCTACGTAGTTAAAATTCGTAACTTACGCTAATACCGCCATCGGCTCTTTTTTCGTTGCTGTCGCTTGCTTTACCATAGCCCACATCTAGCTCTAATCTAAAACCAGCGCTGTTCAATCCATTAAAGTTATAGCTGTACGTAAGCCCTATGCCGTTTGTTGTTTCTTCATCAAAAATTCCGCCAATTACACAACCTAGCGTATTAGCAAAGTCAGTTGCTACATCATTAGTTGAACTTTCACACTCTTGGTCTGTATCTCTTGCGCCAATTGCACCTACAAGCGCGCCAAAAGCATGTTTTTTATTATCGCTAACTGCTTGTTCAAAACCGGCTGAAAAACCATCATCAAGGCCTAGTTTATAATTTGCATACCAGCGTTGTGTGTCGTCGTTAGCCGACAAAGACACTTCAGGAATAACTAAATAAGGATAGCCACCCCCAATCGAAAAACTAACATCGTTAGCAAAAGTAGAACAAGAAGCGATAGATAAAGTGAGTAGTAATATTTTTATTTTCATAAAGTTCCCTTTGAGTAAGCATAAAATGTACTTACTTTAGGGACACTGTGCAATACGACAAAAAGCTCGTTAAATTTAGCTTTAGTAATAAAATAGGGATTAAATTTTAGCGAGTATTTTATCGCTAGCCGCTTCTATTAAATCGAGCACATTTTCAAAGCCATCATCGCCGCCGTAATAAGGATCGGGAATAGCGCTTTGGGCTTGCTCGCCATATTCTAAAAATAGCGCCAGCTTATAGCGTAAATGCTCAGGGCATTGCGCTGTTAAATCAGCTAAATTTTGCGTATCGGCCGCTAAAATTAAATCAAATTCAGTAAAGTCGTTTGTGCGCACTTTACGTGAATAAATACCTTTAAAGCTATAACCGCGTTTCTCCCCTGCAGCCATTGAGCGACTATCAGGCGTTTTACCTTCGTGGTAACCAATAGTCCCTGCCGAATCAACTTTAACGTTAACGCCTAGTTTTTTAGCACGGGCTTTTAATACCGCCTCTGCGGTTGGCGAGCGGCAAATATTACCTAAACAAACTATGAGTACTTTTTTCATTAAGGCTCCTCTAACTAATTTAAAAACCTAAGCTTTAAAACTGTTTTAAAATACTTGCGTCGTAATCTTCAACGTTAAGCGTTACGTTATGTTGCGCTGCAACAGATTCAAGCTCAGCTTGTTTAATGGCTAAATCGTCCATAGTGATTAGATTATCGTCTAGCTGCCACAATAACCGAGAGCCCGCATAGCTATAGTGAATCGCTAATAACGCATCGGCATTACCTTCACGGCCAGCAGCTTTTAACTTAGCCATTTTACGGGTTATTTTATTAAGTGCTTTTTTAAGCTCCCACACATAAACAACTTCTGTCATAAAGCTATGTGTACGATATTTATGAAGTAACCACGCAAGCCCAACGCTAGTAATAGCAACACCTATTAAGTTCCAATGAAAGTGGCTACCACTTTCATCAGGAAATAAAGCAATCAACGTTTGCGATATAGCCAAGCTGCCTACAGCCAAACCAATACCACATCCTGCAATAACACGGTTTAAATGTTTACGGTAACGTGCTTTATTTATTTCAATGAGTTGCATAACAGCCTAAAAAGTTAAGTTTTAATATTTGCGAATGGCTATTGTAACTAAACCCCACATTTTTTATAAAATTATTTCACCCCTTTTTGATTTGCCACCCGTTATAGCTTTGAAAACACCCTAATTGTAGTGGTCAATAAAATTTGGAGCGGCTTATGCACACACTTGAAGTACCTAACAACCCAGTATTTATTAAAACATCGACTGCCGTTATTGGCGGCGCCGCTATGACCTTTGCAGCTTTTGCGTTTATGCAATATTTAATAAGTGGCGAGCAACGCGCACCGGTAAAACCAGGGGACGATATTATAGTAGAAATTTTTAAGGCGCCTGAGAATTCAAAGCTAAGGCATATACAAAAAATACAGCCGCCACCGCCAATGCCTAAAGTGCCGCAAAAAGCTCCACCGCTTGATACATCAGCCGATCCTGTGCTAGCAATTAGCGACTTTACGCCGATTACAATTGACGATTTTGGTGGCGACATTAACAACACCATTAATCGCCCAACGGGAGATGCAACACCCATTGTGCGCATTAGCCCTAAATACCCAACAACAGCCGCGCGCGATGGTATTGAAGGTTGGGTGCAACTAAGCTTTAGTATTTCGCCAACGGGGGAGGTAATCGACCCAGTAGTTATTAACGCCGAGCCAAAACGTACCTTTGATCGCGAAGCAATAAGAGCCATTAAACGCTGGAAATATCGCCCCAAAGTAATTGAAGGTGTGGCACAATTACAAACAGGTCAAACTGTACAGCTCGATTTTAAATTAGATAACTCTATTTAACGGACTAAACGCCTATGCTACTAAGTATTAAGTCATGGTTATTTGAAACGCCAAGCAAGGACTGCATGGCAAGTTACGCAAAAAGTGGCGACAATCGTTACTTAGAGCAGCTTATTGCCCTCTACAGTAACGACTTATACCACTACCTTGTTACGCAATCTAATACGCATTTAGCATACGACGTAAGTCAACAAACATGGCTAAAAGTAATCGAAAAGCGCCACCTTTACCAAGCACAAACCACACCCAAAGCGTGGTTATTTAAACTTGCCCGCAACACACTCATTGACGAATACCGCAGGCAACAGCACTTTGTAGCGCTTGACGAAAACACGCATTTAGCAGCACAAAATGATAAAATCGAAAGCGACTTAACTAGTGGTCACTTAACTAGCAGAGACTCGCATATAGGAAGCTCAAACATAAGTTACGAAGCGTTCGACGCCGCGCTAAAACAACTTAGCTTTGTACAGCGCGAAGCCATAACATTACAACAAGAAGGCTTTTCGCTCACCGACATAGAGCTTATAACGCAAAGCAGCCTTGAGACCATTAAAACAAGGCTGCGCTATGCCAAGCAAAACCTTAAACGTTTATTAGGAGCAAACAATGAACAAGCCTGATGAGCCGTTTGATCAAAAGCTCACACAACACTACAAAGAGCGAAAAGCGCGCACTACACTTACAAGCACTCAGCAAAAAGCGCTACTTAATAACGCTGTGCATGCAAAGCCTAAAAAGTTCGGCTTTACGCTGCAGCTAACTAGCCTAGCCTGCGCACTGGGTGTGTTCGCCTTTATTGTGTTTGATAATAACAACGTAATAAATACAGAGCCTAAAACCGTACTTAACAGCGTATTTAACACTATAGACATTCACGACTACTTATTTATTAAAACACACGAAATAAATCCATCCGGCAGCTACGCAAGCATCATTACAGAGCAAAAACACGCGCTCGATAGTCAATTAGCTAATGATTTACGCCGCCACCAACAGCGCCACATAGAATACGGCACTCTAGTGAAGGTAGATAACGACTGGTACATAGCCAGCTGTGATGACGAGGTGCTAGTGCAAATTAAGCAGTCACTGTTGAGTGATTTAAAAGGTAAACACGCGGTCGAAAGTAATATAAATACGGGTGATATGCTCGCTATGGCGCATAACGGCAAAGGGCAAATTATAGCGCTTAAACATGCGGGTGCTGGGGTTAGGCAATGTGGGGCTTAACTTTAAATATATATGTTAATTTATAAATGAGAAATAATATTTAAACCCCTTTGGAGACAATTTTTTTACTACTATCAAGGTCTACTCGTTTTGATATGTTGTATTTTATCGGCTTTTTACATATAACCTTATATTAGCGCTTTAATATCAAGTCATGTTTATAAGTACTCACGTTTTATTTTAGGGAAGCTCCATGTTTGAAAACTTGTCATTAGGTAAGCGATTAGGCTCATCTTATTTTATTCTTATTACTATTTTATTAATTATGACAGGTTTTGCAGTGGTAGAAATGCGAACTATTTCTAGCTTCACTCAACAACTTTATAAGCATCCATATACAGTTAGTGTATCTATTGCAAAAATTGAAGTAAATGTAACAAGTATCCATAGCGCAATGAAAGATGTTGCACAGGCAAATACAATAGAGCAAATAAACGATGCAGCAAAAGAAATAGCTAGGCTTGAAAAAACACGTTAAAATTATTTTCTGTATTAGAGGAACGCTACCTCGGTAACAAGTCTGAAATACACTCACTTAAAAAGCAGTTTATTGATTGGGCCCCTATTCGAAACGATATCATTTTATTAATGAAAGAAGATAAACGTGCCGAAGCTGCAAAAATCACAAAACAAGAAACCCTCTATATTAAAAACCTAAGTAAACAACTTTTTTCACTCGAAGAGTTTGCAGCAAATAAAGCCAATGAGTTTACCAACAAATCAATTACTCAAGGCGAATCAGCCATATTCAACTTAATAATATTAGTACTTATTGGTGTTGTTATTGCGGTATTACTAACATGGAAAATTTCGGTTTCTATTTTAAAGCCAATTGGTGGAGAACCCAAAGACATTGAAATACTAACCCACAAAATTGCAGAGGGCGATTTGAGCATGCGCTTTGATAATACACAGCAGACGACTGGTATTTATTCAGCAATGCAGTTAATGGTAGAAAAACTTAAAATAATGATGCAACAAATCTCCGACTCAGCTACCTCTCAAGCAACAGCAGCTGAAGAACTCGCTTTAATATCCACCCAAACAAAAAATAATGTGTCAGAACAAGACTTAGCAACAGAGCAAGTAGCTACAGCCATTAACCAAATGCAAGCAACTGCAGCTGATGTTGCTAAAAACACTAGCGTAGCTGCTAGCGCAACAGAAGCAGCACGCTTACTCGTTGACCAAGGTAGTGAAAAAGCAGAGCAATCTTTTAGTGGTGCAACAAAACTATCAGACGATCTTCATAATGCATCTGCAATCATCAGCGAACTAGCTCAAAGCACACAAGACATTACGGGTATTCTTGGCGTTATTAAAGGCATTTCAGAGCAAACTAATTTACTTGCATTAAATGCCGCAATTGAAGCCGCCCGAGCTGGGGAGTTTGGAAGAGGCTTTTCGGTTGTTGCCGGAGAAGTTCGTACATTGGCATCTAATACTCAAAAATCGACTGCCGAAATTGAAGAAAAAATCACTAAGGCGCAAGCACAAGCAAAAGCATCTGTTGAAGCAATGATGGTTGGTCGAGAGCGAGCTAATAACATAGTCACTCAAACTACTGACGTGCAACAAGCCCTTGGCGAAATAAAAGAGTCGGTTCATCAAATTATTGATATGAACTCGCAAATAGCATGCGCAACTGAAGAGCAAAATGCAGTGGCAACAGATGTTAGTAAGCAAGTAATAGAAATAAAAGAGCTATCGAAACAAACAGGCGCTGGGGCAGAAAAAATCAACATTGCTACCGATGAACTAACCCAATTTGCAGCTCAACTTAGCAGCCTTGTTACACGCTTTAAAATTTAGAGTTTCAGTTTCAGTATAAAGGGCGTAATGCCCTATTCTCTTGTTTAAAAATTAAAAGTGAATTTAGTAAATATAAGCCCCATGCTTATAATTACCCGCCGTCAAATTACGCTAAAACACTATATTAAATACGGCATACTATTGAAAGTAGGTAACTAATTGTAAAAACAAAGCACTCGCTACTGAGTGATTTAAAAGGAAAACACGCAGTTGAGACCGGGATAAATACTGGCGACATGCTCGCTATTGCACATAACGGCAAAGGGCAAATTATTGCATTAAAACATGCGGGAGCTGGGGTGAATTAGTGCTAAGGAAGCTTGATTGATAGTACGTAGTTACACACTTCAATTGTAGTTCTAATATTAACAATAAAAAACCCGCGAAAGCGGGTTTTGTAAAATAATTTAATCCCATACACCTACGGGACTGTCCCAGACACCTACATCTTGTATAATTTTCATAATATATATTCCATTCCATCTGTTGTGTATAACATCTATAGCAAAGGCTATCTAATAAGACAACCATAGCAGGGAAAAATTCAGATTATTTACATTCAATCTATACCGCGAATTTTACGCGCTTGTGCTCATATTTACAACATTTAAACTATTGATGTTTTTTATGCCACCAAAAAGTTATACCTTGATACGGAAACACACCATGTTTTAGCTCATATTTAACTCTATTAACATTCGGGTTTTTAGGGTGATTAATTAGGCTTTTAGGATGATTAGCTTTTGCACCAACCTCTAAACAAGAAGGGAAACCAACTTCAAGTTCCATATTTTCTGTTGGCATTAATGTAGTCCATACTTCAGTATCCCCCAATTTTTTAAATGTTCTTGAACAAAATGCCACCGTAAATTCTTTAGTTCCAGCAATATTTACACTTTTTTTGAATTCTTTGACCCCTTGCCCTTTGCCCTCAGATATATATTTATTGAGTTCATCCTTAGTAAGTACTTGATCATCAATTCTGGCCTCATAAATACTGGTATGCTCTCTTAATTTGTCATTCAAGTCGCATGAAACACCACATCTAACTTCATGACTAGTGATTGGAATATCGCTAAGGTTTTTTAATCTATAAGTAGTCGTTATTTCACAAACTAAAATTTCTTCAGCCTCTTCATTAGACAAGCCATAATCTAATATTTGTTGCGGTTCTAGCTTAGATAGTTCATATGAAAGAAAAGCGTTTTTCTTGATCAAAGTCTGGTCTAATACCGATCTCTTAACTTCAATAAAAATCGAATCTGGTATAATCTTTCTGAAAACAGCACTTAAAACATCTTCACTAATCTCTTGTTTAAACTCAGCTAGCTCTTTTGCTTGCTTCTCCCTGCTCATAGCCTCAACTGTATAACCAAGAACTGCTGCAATCATCATAGCAACTCCAGATTCCTTAAAAAACAAAGCTAAAATGTCTACTAACAACTTATAAGAATCAGGCTCAAAACTACTTATAAACTTTGAAACTAAAATTGCAATAAAGCCTAAAAAAAAGACTTTAAGTAAAAATATTTTATCTTCTGATTTCCAAAAAGAAGTCATATCTAATATCCATTTATATTTTAATCTTCTATGATATTTCTTTATAAATAAAATTACAACGCACTAATTTTTTGTCTCTTGTACCATTTATTAAAGCTATAAAAACTTTTGGAAGCTCAATAAAAAATAAATACCAATGCACCGGTTTAGATTTTATTTTATAAACTAAAAACGTTACATGTAACTCCCTCGTTATTACACCATAACAATAAATAATGGATAAGTAATATTGCGCGCTGACGCGTGACAAGCAGTTACCTTTTAAGTGTGACAAATAAATTTGGTTTACGTTTACAACTATTAATTTGAAGAAATAGGATTGCGTGATGCTCAGGCGCGTTGAGAGGATTCAGCCCCCTTCTCTTTAGCATCGACGACAAGCAAGAAAATGCTTAAATAAGGTTTTATGCTGTATTTAACTTTTCAAGCTAACGCCCGTCGCGCTAGCAAGCTGTTCGCCTAAAAAACACTACATATAACTAGTTTTGGGTGTGCTCATTGTATTGGAGATTCGTTGGGTTTCGTGCCACTCAACCCAACCTACGTCAGCTATAAACGTGAGCCTAGCGCTAAATAAATTATTGTAAATAATTACTGCTTTAAAAGTCGTTTTTCTGGATTGTTTAAATACTTTAGACCAATGGTCACTATGCGTGTATGTACCATGGTTATAACGCGTATTTGCACATTGCCAATAACAACAATATCGCCTTTACTGACTTCTCCTGAAAGCTTTTGGTTGATCACTTCTTCCAAGCTTATCTCTTCTGGGGCGTCTATTTGCATGTGATAAGAGTAAAATATATCCCCTACCAACGTTACCCCTTTCACTTTAAGTTCGTTGTGCGCTAAGTGGCTATCTTGATGGTTTGTTTTATCGGTTGCTGTAAAAACTAAATCAACAAAAGGTCTGTTATCTGGTTTTAAAACAACAAATAAGTGGTCATTTGCTTTTAACTTAGTTGAACCTCGTGGCGGTATGATTGACGGGCCCCGTGTGATCATGGCAACAACTACACTCTCAGGAAGTGCCGCATGTGACAAACTGCGCCCAGAAACCCGAGAAACATCACTTAAAGTGTATTCTACAATTTCTATATCAATATCGTTTAGCGCTGTAATTTCGAGCGTTGCAGCAGCGAGATCTGGTGGCGGCTCTACTAAATTTAGTTTTTTAGCCATCCAAGGCATTGTTGAGCCCTGTAACGTGGCTGAAATTAACACCACGAAAAAAACAACATTAAAAATAAGTTCAGCCCCTGAAAGGCCAAATAATAATGGGAATATAGCTAAAATAATGGGTACTGAGCCTCTAAGACCAACCCAAGATACAAAAAGGGTTTCGCGATTATTAAAGCCAAACAGTTTTAAAATAGGCGCTACCGCTAATGGGCGAGCAACAAAAATGAGTGCCAATGCAATAAGCAATCCTTCTAGCCATACGTCAACCAATGACGACGGATTAATAAGAAGTCCTAATACAACAAACATGGTTATTTGCCCAAGCCATGCTAAGCCGTCATGAAACAGAAAAATACCGCGTTTATATACAAATTTGCTGTTACCTAAAATAACACCCGTTATAAATACAGCTAAAAATCCACTGCCGCCGAGCGTTGCAGAAAGGCCAAAAGAAAGCAACCCAAATGCGGTTACCATCACTAAATACAAACCCGATGCATTTAGTTTAATTCGATTAATAAACCAAACCGATACCTTACCAATTAAAAGACCACAAATAGCGCCAACACCCATCTGTTGAGCAAATAACTGTAGTAAATCCAGCCCTATTGGCATGTCGTTAACGAGCATTTCTAACAAACCAACCGTTAGAAAAATAGCCATTGGATCGTTCGAGGCACTTTCTATTTCAAGCGTAGATTTAAGCTTTTTATTTAAGTGAATGCCCGCACTTCGTAAAAGCGCAAACACTGCTGCGGCATCTGTAGAGCCAACAATGGCGCCCAGTAAAACACCTTGTAATATGGGCAGGTCTAAAATATAAGTGGCCACAAGGCCTGTAATTACGGCAGTAAATAACACCCCGACGGTTGCTAAAGCAGACGCGGGTTTCCACACTTGTTTAATTGAACTGGTAGGCGTTTGTAAACCGCCATCAAATAGAATAATGGCAAGCGCAAGAGTACCCAAAGCATGTGCGGCCTCTGCGTTGTCGAATGAAATACCTGCAATACCGTCTTCACCTGCGAGCATACCTACAAGTAAAAATAGCACCAGTACAGGTAAGCCAACGCGTGCAGATAACTTGCTCGAGATCACTCCTAGTAAAATTAATATGGCACTAACGAGAATGATATTATCAATTGCAAACATAGTGTGGATTTACAGCCTTATATGAGTTGAAAAGTAAGAATTGCCAGCTATCAAAAAGCTTAAAGCTCATGCTATACAATAACCTAAAAAATATAAATACGGGTACTTAAGTCTATAATTAAATAGTTTTTCTAATAGTTATAGAGCCTTTGAGTTTGGTATTGCTTGGCTCTATATTAATTAGCTTTATTTATTTTGAAAACAAAAAAGCCTGCGACTAAGCAGGCTTTTGAGTATTTAAATAATCAAATTTTACAAAACAATAATGCTTGTTACTAAGTACGCTAAAAACGTAAGGCCACCACCAAATAAGGCATACGGTAGCTGCGTTTTAACGTGGGTGAGTAAGTCACACCCCGATGCAATAGCCGATACAGCGCTGGTGTCGGATATAGGCGAGCAATGATCGCCAAATATACCACCACCCAAAATAGCACCTACAACAAGCGATGGCGGTAAACCTAGCGCTTGAATAAGTGGCACACCAATTGGGATTAATATAGCAAACGTACCCCACGATGTACCCGTAGTAAACGACATTACAGCGCCGGTTAAAAACAGCACAGGTACGATTAAGTAAATAGGTAAGTAGTCGCCAACAAGTGACGCTACAAATACGCCAGTACCAAGCTCTTTTAAGCTTGCGCCAAGTGTAAGCGAAAGCAGTACAATAGCGACTAGCGGCATTAATTCGCCCATACCTTTAAAACCGGTATCAACTAATTGATGGTGCGTAAATTTACGAGAACCAATCATTAAAAAGTAAGCGACAACAATGGCTAAAACCGTTGCGTACAATACTGATTTAGAGCCACTACCCTCTGCCAACACACCATTACCGGTGTAATACATAAAGCCAACCATGCTGGTAATGAGCGTAATAAGCGGGATTAACATGTAACGCGCTTTAGAGGCTTTTATTTCATCTTTTAAGTCGGTTGTTTGAAGCTCTAGTTTTTCTTCGGCTTCTTTCATTGGACCGTGCACTTTATCAAACGCGATTGTGTAAAAAACAATAACAAGGGTAATTATGGCGTAAAAGTTATACCCAACGCTGCCCCACAATACCGATACAGCCGACTCACCTAGCTCGTAGTTACCTAACAAACCAAGTACAAATGCGCCCCAGCCGTTAAGTAGTATTAAAATACACACTGGCGCACTGGTGCTGTCAATAATGTAAGCTAGACGCGCTCGGCTCATTTTAAATTTGTCGAACAAGCCACGCGATAAAATACCCGAGGTAAGTACGCTCAGGTTAGATTCTATAAACACCGCAATGCCGGTAAACATGGTTAAAAAGCCCACTTGGCGCTTACTTTTTGCAATGCCTTTGTTCATTAGCATATTAACAGTTGCTGCAACGCCGCCAGATTCGCGAATGTAGGCAAGCAGTGCACCAATTAAAATACTAAATATTAATATGCGTGTATTACCTGGCGAGCTGGCAACCGAAATAATACGTTCAATGGTATTTAAAAAAGTATCAAACAAGCTATTACCTTCGCCCTGAAAGGCGAGTAAAAACTCAGAAGAAGCAACAGCAACAAGTAGCGCCATAATCACTTCTTTTCGCCAAAACACGATAGCAATCGCAATTAGCGGCGGTAAAATAGAATACCAATGCATAAAAAGTTAACCTTAATTATTAGCGAGTAAACCTCGCTTTGTACGCGTTTTAACGCTTATTTGTTAAGCCTAACAACATAAACCGGCTTAGTTTTATAGACCGCTTAGCTTAATGGATTGGCTTACTCAAGTCACCTGTAAATAAATCACTTAAGGTGGCACAGTTAGTACGTTTTAACCTATACGATAGCTTATTGATTTAGTAACGCTTCATAAATAAGCGACACCACCGATCCGTACTGTGCGGTTTCAAATTGTTTGCCTGTAAATTCGTAACGTTTTAGCGAGCCTTTAATTGCACTATGGCGAGCATTGGTAAGTAAAACAATAGCCAAGTCGTAAGCGGGGTCAATTACGGTCACTGTACCCGTCCAACCTGTGTGGCCATAAGCTTGTGCGCTTGCATAAGGGCCAAAGTGCCAACGCCTTGCTTGGTTGTTACCGGCAAGCCTAAAGCCAAGCCCGTAGGTTTCGTCGCTTGATTGCGGCGTTAAAAATTGCGCTAAGGCGCTTGCACTAAATAATTGTTGGTCGCCGTAGCCACCATTATTTAGTAATAGCTGGCAAAGCACCGCTAAGTCATGAGCATTACTAAATAATCCAGCATGCCCTGCTACGCCATCAAGAGAATAGTAAGCACGCTCATCATGCACTTGGCCTTGTAAAACAGTGGTGCGAACATTATCAAACTTAATGCGCCCGTCTCGCGTGTTGCCGCTAAGCTCAGTGGCTGCAAATTGCTGCGGCTTAAAGCCTTTTTTAAGTGGATTAAATAACGTGTTAGTTAATTTTAGTGGCGCGTACACTTGCTGCTCTAGGTATTCGTCAAGAGGCTGCCCTGTAATGCGCTCAATTAGCACACCTAAAATCATGTAATCAATATCTGAGTAAACATGCTGCCCAGATGATTTACTACTGAAAGGCACGCTGGTAAGTAATAGCTGTTTGGTGGTTTTACTGTTTTGCGAATAAAACGCGTCGCCATTGCTGCCATCTTTACGGTGAAAGTCAAATACTGGCGGGTATCCGGCGCTGTGAGTGAGTAACTCTTTTACTGTACGTTGTACTCGCCCTTCACCTTTATATTCGCTTAGGTAGCTTTGTACGGGTTTATTAATATTTAACAGCCCTTCGCTTACTAATTTCATAAGTGCAAAGTTGGTGGCAAATATTTTGGTGTTTGAGGCTAAGTCAAACAAGGTATTAGTTTGCATGGGCTCTGGACGAAGTAGCATTAAATCACTTTGCTGATATTGCTTTGCATCGCCATAGGCGGTTAATTTTATTAGCTCACCATTTTTAACAACAGCCAACACAGCCCCAGGAAAACCTGCTTTTACATCGCGTTCAATTAATGCATCTACTTCACTAAAGTCTACGAGCTTTATGGGCTCATCGCTTAAAGTAGGGAATGCAAAACGTAGCGTTAAACTTGCGCCAACAGGGAGAATATTTTCAACTTTAAAAGTATTAACACCATTGTGAGTATTTTTTGCCAAGCTGTAATTGTATAGAGTGTTGCCGCTCAGTTGGCTAACGTCGAGCTTTTGATTATTAATGTAAATATCGGCGCTTTGTGCGTTGTGGTTTTGTATTAATAATTGCCCGCGCCCTTTGTAAGCTTTAAACGTTCCTCGGTTATTTACATAAAACCGGCTACTTGGATTTACCTCAGGAAACGTTACAACCACTTGTGCATTAGGCAGCTCTACAAGTTGGCTCTTTGTAAGTGGTAGCACCGAGCTAATAGGCTCAGGTGGTGTACTACAACCCACAACAATAAAGCTTAACGCCGCTATAAATGCTTTTTTTATATAACTACACCTTTGATTTTTTAAAGCAATAAACATGCTTAGCCCTTATTTATATAACAAGTAAGGCGCTCTTTGCGCTTTAAATTGCGCAAGCCCCGCCTGCCAACTTTGTTTTATTTGCGCCTCTGATTGCCCTGCTTCAATAGCTAAGCGCAATTTATTAGTACCCGCTAGTTTATCCATAAAGTCAGCGCGCTCAAAAAACGAGATGTTGCTTTTACTAAGCTCCGTGTACGCATTTATTAAGTAAGTTAAATTTAGGCCTGTGATATTTGCTTGTCTTAAATCGAGCCCTTGTACGGTTTGGTTTTTAAATTTAGGGTTTAAAGCAGCCCCTTTAATTGCACGCGGTGTAAAATTAAAATCACCTAATGCAACTGGCGAATAGCCAATTACTTGAAATGCAAAGTCGGTGCCTCTACCAATGCTGATAGGCGTTGCTTCAAAAAAACAAAGTGATGGGTAAAGTGCAATGGCTTGATCGTTAGGTAAGTTAGGGCTTGGTTTTACAGGCAAGCTGTAAGTACTTTTGCGAGTGTAATGATCAACAGGGATCACGGTTAATTTTAAATCGGGCGCTTTATTGATCCAGCCCTCGCCCTTGATCATTTTGGCAAGTTCGCCAACGGTCATGCCGTGTAACACAGGAATTGGGTGCATGCCTACAAACGATTTAAATTGTGGCTCTAATATTGGCCCATCAACGTAGGCAATATTTGGATTGGGTCTGTCGAGTACTAAAAATTCTATCCCCTGCTCTGCAGCGGCTTCCATCATGTAGTGCATAGAGCTTATGTAGGTATAAAAGCGCACTCCCACATCCTGAATATCAAAAATAATGACATCAACATCAGCTAAAGCAGCTTGGCTTGGTTTTTTATTTTTACCGTAAATAGAAATAAGCGGAATACCGGTTTTGCTATCAACGGCATTTTTTACATGCGCGCCCGCATCGTGATCGCCGCGAAAGCCATGCTCAGGTGCAAAAATTTTAGTTATATTAATATTTTTAGTCAGCAGCGCATCTACTAAGTGAGTTTGCCCTACCATTGATGTTTGATTAACTACTAGCCCTACGCGTTTATTTTTTAACTGTGGTAAATATTTAGCATATTGCTGCGCACCTACCATAAGTGAGTTATTAGCTTCGTTGGCTTGTGCGCTGGAAATACAAATAGCGCTAAAAATAAAAAATAACGTAATAAATAGGGTTTTAAACATACTGCAATATCCTTTTAAACAAGGCGTTTAAAATAACATAGGTAATATTAAAGAGCAGCTTTAGAAAAGGGTTAAGTGGGCTTGAGCAGATACAGTGATTAGAAGCTGGCGCTTCTCACGCGAGCAAGCTCTGCGGCTACAACGGATAAATAAAACTCGGAGTTTAGATTTAAAGATTAGAGCTAATTTTACTTGAAAATACCACCTCCCATTTTAAGCTTAAAGACCGTATTTAACCTTCTTAGAGCTAAACGCTTCTAGTTATTTAATTTCTTGGTCAATGAACCACTTAAAGATCTATTACACAAAGAAAAGTAAATGAGAAGACATAAGCCCGGGTTTATTAGTTTAGCTTAGCTTTATTACTACCTCTAAAAGCGCAGCGCCTCTTAAACTCTTTGTGAATAAATTACTTATTTCTGGCGTTGCCAACAAATAAAATCTTATAAATTATATTTTTGAGGGGGGAATAGAAGCTGTCGCTTCTCACGCGAGCAAGCTCAGCGTCTACAACGGATGAATAAACTCAGGGTGTGGATTTAAATATTAGAGCTAGTTTTACTTGTAGGCGTGCAGCTTGCTGACGCGACGAGCGAAGCTCGTAAATGAAGTATCAGTTATATCAGTGGTAAGTAATTAGAAGCTGGCGCTTCTCACGCGAGCAAGCTCAGCGTCTACAACGAATGAATAAACTCGGAGTTTAGATTTAAAGATTAGGGCTGGTTTTACTTGTAGGCGTGCAGCTTGCTGACGCGACGAGCGAAGCTCGTAAATAAAGTATCAGTTATATCGGTGGTAAGTGATTAGAAGCTGGCGCTTCTCACGCGAGCAAGCTCTGCGGCTACAGGAGTGGTAGTTTACGTTTCACTTTATTTTAGGCACAAAAAAACCGACTTAATGTCGGCTTATTTATGAAAGTGGTGGGCGCAGGAGGATTCGAACCTCCGACCGCTCGGTTCGTAGCCGAGTACTCTATCCAGCTGAGCTATGCACCC
>NZ_JBEOOQ010000040.1:0-47497 GCF_040309305.1 Pseudoalteromonas sp. RB2-MNA-CIBAN-0110
TTGTCATAGAACACCTCTGTTTGAGTGGTAATAATACCACCTAAATTTGTGTCCGGTTTCATTGAATCACAACAATAGGCACTAGTATTCTTATTGACCGTTTTTTTCAGAAACGGTCAACTCTAAATTAATAAACAAAATCCTCTGCTTCGTCAGCCGATGTGACTTTTAAGCTAGTAACTTAATGCGACCTCATCGCGGCTAGGTTTCCTCTATATCCTTTTGGTTTGCTGGGGCACTAGACATTTATCGGTTAACCTAATCATGGAATTACTGTGTAAACAATGCATAACAAGTGATTAATCTTATCAGTGCTAATTCATTACAGGCTATAAATAGAATTCTTAGCACTATTTATAGTGCTAAATTCTCCCTAGTAACTGTCTTACCCCTCAAAGCACTCTTTTTGCAATTCTATAGTAAGCGCTTTAGGGCGAATGCCTTGTACTAGACTGTATACCTCTTCTTTTGTGTAACCTGCCGAATTTAAAATAAGCGCAGCGACCAAGCCTGTGCGGCCAGTGTCGCCTTTGCAATGTATGGCAATGATTTGCTTTTGTTGTATGGCTTGTAATATGTCGCTTTTTACATTTAGTCTTATTGATTCCATATTATTTTTATATGCCTAATATAACCATTACTGATTACAAGTTTAAGATTGAATAATAAGCGCAAATACTAGATACTGTTTTTATATACAGTTGTGGCGATATTATGAAAAAAGAATTACCAGCAAAATACTATTTAGCGCATTTTAGAGAGCTTATTGAGTTTGTAACAAGTAAATGTATGCATTTACTTGAGCCTAAACATAGTGAATTTATTAATAAAGTTAACCAGCTTGATGAGCAAAGCCAGTGCATGTTGGCGCGCGTGTACTCACGCAAGCCTTATTTGGTGCAAGCGCAGTCACTTAATTATGAAGAAATAACCTCACCGCATCAGGCTATTTATACGCTAAAAAAAGCCGGTATTTTATTTGAGCCAAACGAGCTGCATTATTCACAGCTTTTGGCTCACTTAACCAAACCTGCTTTGCTGGAGTTACTAAGTAATTACGACGAGCAAATAAGCTTTAAAAAGAGCGCCGCTAAAGGCGCGCTGGTGGATATTGCCCGTGAGTTTTTTAAAGTATGCCCACACGAGCTTGCGCCACTTTATAGCCAATATGTAATTAATAACCGCAGTGATTACTACGAGTATTTTGAGTTTTTATTTGCAGGCAAACTAAGCGGTGGTGATGTGAATCATCAAAACCGTTTTGTAATGCGAGATTTAGGTTTAACCGCTACGCGCGAAGGGCACAGCGAGAGCTTGTCGCGCTTTGAAACACTTAATGAAGCGCAATCAAACTATTTACTAAACCGTTATCGGTTAGTATTCAAAAATATAACCGATGAGAGCGATTACGTTGCTTTAGGGTCGCAGGTTTTAGTGCAAGCCGCGCACGGTGCCATTGCTGTTGCGTTAAAAAATAAATTATTAGTAAGGCTTTATCGGCAATTAAAAGGTGTTGATAGCGAACTTGCTTTTAGCTTACTTGAAGGGTGCGTGGATGACAGCGAAGCACAAGAAATTCAAATAAGAGAGCAATACAGGCTTGGCAATAAAGAGTGGGTAAAAGCACGGTTAGAAGCGATTATTGAAAACCCACTTACGGATGATTTACTGTATTTTGCTGACGACTTTTTAATGCGTAAGTTTAATAAAAAAACACGTTCGCGTTTAAGTGCCATGCTTAGCGATACCCAGTGCGTGCTAGAAATAGATGAACTGTACCGAGGTGAAGTAGAGCAGGGCGTAAACGATTATTATACTCGCCAAGGTATGGCTGTATTTAATACCGAAAACACGCTTTGGCAAAGTTTGTTTGGTTTAGTATTTTGGCACGAGTTATTTGTGGAGTCGCCTTATCCGCCATGCAATGAGTTTGATATTTATCCGCAAGTATTAAGGCTTGGTAATTTTTATGAGGCGCAGCAAGCACAAATAAATGAGCGTTTAGCGCAGTGCCAAACGTCGCAAGCATTACTTAATTTAGTGTGTAAAAATGTAGCGCAATACTTTGAGCAACCTAATGGTTTATTTAGATGGCATAAAGAGCTACTACAACCGTTAGAAGCACTTATTTTAAATAGCCCGCATGAGGCATTAGTTACTCATTTAACCAATATGAGCAAACATTATTTACAACTAAAAGACGGCTACCCCGACTTAATGGTTATCAATAATGGCAAAGTACATTTTGAAGAAGTAAAAGCACCGGGCGACAAACTTAGGCGCAACCAACTAACCACCATTGATAACTTAAAAAATGTAGGCTTTGAGGTACATATTGCCGCCGTTAAATGGTTTGTAGATCCAAACCGTATTTACAGCGTAGTAGATATAGAAACCACGGGCGGCTTAAAAGGCGGTAACCGCATTACCGAAATTGGCCTTGTAAAAGTACAGCACGGCAAAGTAATAGACACCTGGACGACACTTGTAAATCCACAGAGGCACATACCCGGATTTATAACGTCATTAACCGGTATTAGCGACAGCATGGTGCGTAACGCCCCTGTATTTTCCGAAGTAGCACAGCCATTGTTAGATAAACTCGCAGGCAGTATTTTTGTAGCCCATAACGTTAATTTTGATTACGGCTTTATTAAAAAAGAATGCGAGATGGCAGGGCACTTTTTTAAAATGCCAAAAATGTGCACCGTGGTTGAGTCGCGCAAAGCGTTCAAAGGCTTAAAGTCGTACTCGCTGGGTAATCTCTCATCGCACTTTAATTTAAATTTAACCAGCCATCACCGAGCACTTGCCGATGCAACCGCCACTGCAGAGCTGTTATTACTTATTCAGCAATCCCAAATTAGTGAATAAGCAGTAAATCTTAACGTAAGAGGTAGTATAAATTAAAAGCACTTAGCTTGTTTTAGCTAAGTGTTTTTTTCGTGGTAAAAAACCAGTAACTAGCATTGTGCCTACAATTACAAATAGTGCGCCTAGTAATGTATTTGGCCCTATTTGCTCGTCTAAAAATAAATGCCCCCAAAATATGCCAAATAATGGAATTAAAAAGGTGACAGTGAGTGCTGAAGTTGGGCCTATATCGTCAATAAGTTTAAAAAATAATATATACGCAAGCGCGGTACATACAACGCCCAGTACTAATACACCTAGCATAATGTTGGTGCTTGGTATTTCTCGTATTGGCATAAATAAGATAAGCGGTAATACCATAAAGCTCGAAGCCCACATTGAGCCATGGGCGTTATCGAATGGGGCCAGTTTAGGCGCGTTTTTAGTGTAATGCGATGCAATGGCATAGCAAAGTGAAGCACTCAATGCTGCTATTATAGCCATTATTGATTGGCTATTTAATACAAAATGATTTTGCCCAACGAGTATTGCAACGCCTATTAAGCCAAGTAGTAAACCAAGCACCATACTTTTATTGGGCTTTGTTTTCGTCCATAAAATTCCAACGACAACACCCCATATTGGTGTTGTCGAATTTAAAATTGAGAGTGTGGATGCGCTAATAGTTTGGGCTGCGTAAGCAAAAAATAAAAACGGAAGGGCAGAATTAAACGCGCCTATAATAAAAAAGTGTTTTTTATGTTGGACAAACGCTAAGCGGCGTTTTAAATACAAAGCAACAATAAATAAAGTAACTGCAGCAAAGCCTACTCTAAACTCAATTAATACCGCAGGCCCCAAGCTGTTAGCTGCCATTCGCATAAATAAAAAAGAAGCGCCCCATATAGCGGCCAGAAAAAATAATCGCAGTAAACTTGCTAAGCTCATGATAGTATTTTAATTAAGCTGATTGGTTTTTAGAATAACAGGGTTTATAAAAAGTGTAAGCCATATTCGGAACTGGCATATAAAAATAATAAATTAAGGATAAGAATGAAAACGTTCTCAGTAGTTTCTATGGTATTTATCACTTTTTTGGGTGGATGTAATTCAAGCTCAATCAACCTTTACAGTGATACCACCATGAAAAAGAATGAATACAATGGTATTAAAGCGTATCGAAAAGGACAGTTTGAGGCCGCTTTCAATTATTTAAAAGAGCCTGCTGGGCTAGGCTATAAAAGCGCACAATACACGTTGGCGTTTATGTTTTTGAAAGGCCAATACTTGGAGCAATCTACTAAACTAGGGATGGGCTGGCTAGGCGTTGCAAAAGAAGCGGGGGTTGAAAATTGGTCTGCGCAATACGATGTATTTTACAGTGCAGCGACTACGCAGCAAAAACAACAAATAGACGAAACAGTTGCGTTGTATATAACGCAATTTGGCGTTAAAGCACAAAATATGACCTGTCGTCGTTCAACTTCGCCTAGGCGTACATTTGGTGAAGTTAAAATTGATTGCACTAAGCACGAAGGTAGCGTTACCGAGCACGACATACAAATAATAGAATAGAGTTATGGCTTTTCTAGCTTTTTTTCAAAGTCGCTTTTTACAATATCGAGTGCTTTTAAGACCTCTTCTGGAGCAACATCGTGTTGCTCTAGTATCATAATTAAATCTACTGCAAGTTTAATATGTGTAGGGGCTTGATCAAGTGGGCTTGTCATTTAATTCTTTCTTTTTTGATATTTGGCTAATGGCGACATTTATTGCTGTTTGCACACGTTGTTCCATATGTATGCGTTCTGATTGCGGTAAATAAAACGCCATATCTACATCGTAGCGAATATATCGTGGTGGGAGCTGATTTAGTACCGTACAACAAAAGTCAGCCATTACATCTTCATCATATTTTTCATCAAGTTTAAGTTTGATGATTTCTTCAACTACAATCTTTTCGTAATAGTTGTGTATGTCTTCGTGTAATCGCATATTCCCACCGCTTTAAAATAATCCGTTTAACTGAGTCTATACTAAGGCTTACTATAAATCGATAGCGGCTTTAAATAGTTGTTTATGAACATTAATTAGTGAACTCAAATTACGCTGATAACCGCCGCCTAAAGCGCACATTAGTGGGATTTTATGTTGCTTACAGAAGTTGAGAACAAACAAGTCGCGCTCATATACGCCATTGAGCGATATATTAAACAAGCCTAACTCGTCTTTAGTGTAAATATCAACGCCTGCATTATACAAAATAATATCAGGGTTATGTATGCGCACGCAAAAATCGAGTGCTTGCTTTAATGTAGCAAGGTACTCATCGTCGGCTGTTTTAGCGGGCAATGCAAAGTCGTAAGTGGACTCTTGCTTATTACGAGGAAAATTTTGTTCACAATGAATTGAGCAGGTAATAATTTGGTTATGGTTTTGAGTGATTTGTGCTGTGCCATCGCCTTGGTGTACGTCGCAATCAAAAATTAAAACAGTGTCGGCTTGCTCTGTATTTATTAAATGTGCTGCTGCAATAGCTAAATCATTAAAAATACAAAAGCCACTGCCAAAATCACTATGAGAATGATGATAACCACCGCTTAAATTGAAGGTTAGATCGTGACTAAAAGCCGCTTCTGCAGCTTGAATACTCCCGCCAATTGATAAAAGAGTACGCTCTACAAGTTGTTGCGAATAGGGAAATCCCATCTTTTTAATCGCTTTATCACCTAGAGTCCCATTTAAAAAGTCATCTATATAACGTTGGCTATGACATAACGCAAGTTGAGATACGGTTACTTTTTTAGGCTCTTGAAAGTGAATAGCCGAAACACCTAGATTTTCTATTTCGGTTTTAAGTAACTTATACTTTTGAATAGGGAATCGATGACGTTCTGCAAGGATAAGGTCTGAATACAATGGATGATAATAAAGCTGCATAGTAAAGTGCGCCTTAACGCAGCTGCTGTTTTTCTACTTGTTGTATTTTGTCCTCGGTGGCAGAAATTGCTTTTCTGCAGCGACCTAATCGAGCGTGTGTGCTTAATATTTCAAGGTTAAGTTTTTGTGCTTTAGCTGGCGAGGCTTTATCCATTTGCATTTTACGTTCTTCAATCATGAGTACTAAACGGCGTTCAAACTCATGGTTTTGTTTTAATTCGTCGTAAAGCTCATGCGATGATTGCATTATTTTTTGTACAGCGTGCTTATAAACAGTTTGCTTAGGGCGAGGTTTATAATGGCTTTTGTTTTCTTTAACCCAAATAGGCGTTGATTTAATAACGTTGAATACAGCTTGTACCTGAGCTCCTATACGTTCAAGCGCGTAGGTATAAGCATGGCGATGCTCACTTGGCGGTAATCTTGACACTTCATCTTCTATTTCTATTACGTAATCGACGAGGTTCATACTTTTAGTACTAAAAACTGCGCGGTCAAACAAGCTAGGTTGCGCTTGCATGTAACGATTTTTAGAAAAAAGTTTAGCTTTATCAAATTGCTCAGCTTGTTGTTTTAGCGTTGCAACTTGTTGGCGTAGTTTATCTAAAGCTGTAGGGTGCATATTAAAAGTAAGCCTCGTAAATTAGTTTTAATGCTAAAAGTATAACCATAGTATTAAATACAGGGCGAATAAATTTACTACCAAAACGTATTGCTGAATGCGCTCCAATCCATGCGCCTAGCATAATAAAAAAGCCCATTGTTATGCCAAGTAAAAAGTTTACATGTCCGAGTGCTACAAAGGTGATGAGCGATATAAAATTAGAAACAAAGTTCATTGAACGCGCTAAACCACAATTGAGTAGCAAGTTCATTTTATAAAGCATGCCATTAGAAGCGGTCCAAAAAGTACCCGTACCTGGGCCTGCTAAACCATCAAAAAAGCCTAATGCTAAACCCTGTAGCCATTGTTTTATTTTCATCGCTTTGTTGAGTTTAGGCAGTTCATCGCCTTCTGTGGTACTTAAATTACCAAATAAGCTATAAGCGGCAACTAAAATAATAATAATGGGGAGTAGTTTGTTTAAAAAATCGATACTTAAATGATCAACAATAACAGTACCTATCAATGCACCTATAGCGGTAGCAATAATGGAGGCAGCCCAAAACTTTGGACTAAATAAGTTCTTTTTATAATAAGTATAGCTTGCCGTTAACGAGCCAAAACTTGCTGCTAGTTTATTGGTGCCTAATGTTAAATGCGGAGGTAAGCCAGCTGTTAGTAAAGCGGGCACAGTTAACATGCCACCGCCACCGGCGATAGCGTCTATAAAACCTGCGGCAAGTGCAACAGCACATAAAACAGCCCAGGTTGTTGGATCGAGTGCGAGTTCAAACATTAATAATCTATTTGTCTTTTAAAAGGTGGTAGGGTGTCGAGCATGGCTTTACCGTATCGCTTAGTAACTAAGCGCCTATCGAGAATAGTAATACAGCCTTCATCACTCTCTTTTCGCAGCAGTCTACCACAGCTTTGCACCAATTTCTTTGCGGCGTCTGGTACGGTAATCGTTAAAAACGGGTTGCCACCTTTGCTTTGTACAAACTCTGCTTGCGCTTCTTCTATTGGCGAAGTAGGTACAGCAAACGGAATTTTAGTAATTATTAAGTTTTCTAAATATTTTCCAGGCAAATCAAGGCCTTCTGAAAGGCTTTGTGTTCCAAATAAAATACTGCCTTTGCCTTCGTCTACATTTTTAGTGTGTAATTTAAGCAATGCTTCTCGCGACATTTCACCTTGTACTAATAAGTTAAAACCTTTTGTTCTAAGAAACTTTGTTACGTGGTCCATTTGCCAGTAAGAAGCGAATAGTACAAGGTTCGCTTTTTTATCATCTAGGTACTCTGGTAAAGTTTTAGCTAGGTGATCACTAAAGTCTTTATCGGTAGGTTCTACTTTAGATACCGGAATACGTAAAGTGGCTTGTTTGGGGTAATCAAAAGGAGAAGGTACTTTAATAAATTTAACGCCTTCTTCTTTAGCAAGTCCTGTTTCGTAAGCAAAGTGATCGAACGAGCCCAGTGCACTTAATGTAGCAGAGCACAAAACAGCGCCCGCGCATTCTCGCCACAATTTATCTTTTAAGTAATAACCGACCTCGATAGGGCAGTCGCTTAATAAGTGGTCGTGATGGCTTTTGTATTCAAGGCGTTTTATCCACCGTGCATGAGGAGCACCTTCGCCTTTTTTTGCGTAACTAAACCATAGTTTGTTTAGTTGTTCTAACCGGTTTATGTATTGACCGCTTTCGCCTAGTATTGGGTCGGCAACGTAAGGTTTTATGTCGCCATCGCTTACATCTTGGGTAAGGGTGTCGTGCATTTTGTTTAAACAGCGCAGCGCATCTTGCGTGGCTTCGCTTATATCTTTTGCTTTACTGTGCAGCGATTGTGGAATTTCACCGTGTTCAAAGCGGTAAGTATCGTCTTTTGAGTATTCAAAGTCAGCATTATCAAGAATGTCGCGCACTACTTTTAAATCTTTATTCGCGTCATTAATGCTGTCGCAAAGTTTAAAGTTTTGCCCAATAGCTCTTTGCCCCACTAAAACCTTCGCCATTTTCCCGCTAAACTTGGTGAGCTTATCAAGCCATTCTATCGTGCCTTTGATTGTTGCTGCGGCCGATGAAAAATCGCGTGTTATATGTGCTAAATGGTGCGCTTCATCAATTACATAAATGGTGTTGTCGGGCTCTGGTAAAATTTTACCACCGCCTAGGTCTAAATCGGCAAGTAATAAAGAGTGGTTAATTACCAGCACATCCATTTGCATTAATTGATTACGAGCAAGCTGAAACGGACACGTTTGATGGGCCTTCATTTGGCGTTGGCATGAATGTTTATCGCAGGCTATTAAGTTCCACACTCTATCGGGTACAGTATCGGCCCAGCTGTCTCTATCGCCTTGCCATTTTTTATTTACATAGGCGTTATATAGCTCATTCAAACACTTGGTTTCCATTGTGCTCAGTGGTGAAGTAAGCGTTGGCATAAAGTCCATTTGTGTTTGGCTATCGCCGTTTACAGCATTATGTAGTTTGTGGGCACAAATATAACGATGGCGACCTTTTACCAAATCAAATTTAAAGTCGAGACCTGAATGCTTTTTAAAAAATGGCAGTTCTTTTGCTATTAATTGTTCTTGCAATGCAACGGTTGCGGTAGAAATAACGAGCTTCTTTTTTTGTGCTAAGGCAAGAGGCAACGCGCCTAAACAATAGGCAAGAGACTTACCGGTACCGGTGCCTGCTTCAATTACGCAAATGCGCTGCTTTTTATGGTATTCGCCAGCAAGCGTTTTTGCTATTTCGGCTACAAGGTAGTTTTGACTGCTACGAGGGCGATAATCGTTTAGGTTGCTAGCCACATGCTGGTGTACTTGCCTAATTGTTTTTTTTAGTGAGTCAGAAAGCATGGGATGATTTACCTAAAGTATGTATATAATTACAGTGCTATGGATTTTAGAGTTATAAGAGTGTAACTACAAGAAGTGATGAGATTAATTTAGCAAATAAAGTATCTGAGTGTTTATTTAGGTTGAATGTATGGCTTTAAAGCATTTTGAATTAAGTAAAAACTTACATATATATGAATAAGGTTTAGTAATAATGTACTTAACAGCCGGTTTTATTGTTTCTTCTCATGCTTATGATACTGCTAACGGCATCTGCTACGAAGCGTGGTTTTGTAGTGATAAAGGGCCTATAAAAACAGTATCAGCTAACGAAAATGCGCTGTTTTTTATCAAAAGTAAAGATGCTGAAATAGCGCATAAAATATTAGCAGCTGAGTCACTTATCTTTAATATTAAAAGTCTTGAGTTAAAAAACTTTCAGCAAGAAGATATGTCGGCCTGTTACTTCAAATCACTAAAGCATTTTTATTCTGCTGCTAAAGCTTTAAAGCAACGTGGAGTTGTATTATTTGAAGAAGATATTCGACCAATAGAGCGCTACCTAATGGAGCGCTTTATAAAAGGAGGTGCTTGGATAACGGGTAATGTTTTTTATCAAAATGGTTATACATTAGTAACAGAGGCAAAATTAAAAGCAAATGATGAGTACTCCCCAACTCTTAATAAGCTGTCGTTAGACATTGAATGTAACGAAAGTGGCGTTTTGTTTTCTGTTGGACTTGTGGGCTGTAATTTAGACTGTGTTTTAATGATTGGCGAGCCAGATAGAGAAGCTGAAAACCTAGAGTTTGATATTATTTGGTGTGTAGATGAGGCTGAGCTGTTAAGGGGGGTAGAGCATTTTATTAAGCTTAGCGATCCTGATGTCATAATTGGGTGGAATGTAATTGAGTTCGATTTTTCGGTTATTCATGAAAGAGCTGAAGCACTAGGCATTAAGTTATTACTGGGTAGGGGAGATCAACCTTTATATGTTCGCAAAGGACACTTTACTCGAGTATCGATCCCTGGGCGATGTGTGGTTGATGGAATAGACACTTTAAAAAATGGTACATATAGCTTTGAGAGTTTTTCTTTAGCTAATGTTTCAAATCAAGTGTTGGGTGAGTCCAAATTAATCGACACGGCTAATAGTCTGCAGGAAATTATTAGGCAATTTAATGAAGATAAGCTTTCTTTAGCAAAATATAATCGACAAGATTGTATTTTGGTAAATAAAATTTTTGATAAATTAAAGCTACTCGATTTTTCTATTATAAGAACAAAGCTCACAGGATTAGAGCTTGAAAAAAAGGGCGGCTCTGTCGCTGCTTTTATTAATATGTATTTACCACTACTGCATCGCAGCGGTTATGTTGCCCCTAATATGGGCGATCATGGACTTACATTTGAAAGCCCAGGCGGTTATGTAATGGAGTCTATTCCTGGGCTTTATAAAAATGTCATTGTTTTAGATTTTAAAAGCTTGTACCCCAGTATTATGCAAACTTTCTACATTGATCCACTCGGACTGATAGAAGGTTTAAAAAATCCAAACCAAAGTGTGCAGGGTTTTAATAAAGCCCTATTCTCGCGAGACAAGCATCACTTACCTTTACTTGTTAAAAGCTTAGCGTCCCAAAGGCAGCTCGCCAAAGACAATCAAGATCAAATGCTTTCTCAAGCAATTAAAATAATAATGAATAGCTTATATGGTGTTTTAGGCTCAAAAGGGTGCAGGTTTTACGATCCCAGGTTATCTAGCTCTATTACGTTAAGAGGACACGAAATAATGCTACAAACTAAAAAATGGATAGAAGAGCTTGGTTATAGCGTTATTTATGGCGATACCGATTCTACATTTATTAAGTTGGATGATAATTTAACCCACGACGAGTGTAATGAAATTGGCGTGTTTTTAGCTAAAAAGATAACAACAGATTGGATTAGCGAGATTAAACAAACGCACAACTTAACAAGTCATTTAGAAATAGAATTTGAATCTCTTTATAGCCCTTTCTTTTTGCCAACCATAAGGGGGAAGCTAGTTGGCTCTAAAAAGCGCTATGTCGGTAAATTAATTAAACCAAACGAATCAAAACTAGTATTTAAAGGATTAGAAACAGTAAGAAGTGATTGGACTAAACTTGCTCAACAATTCCAGTTCGACCTATTTACTAGTCTTTTTGATGGAAATTTAAATATAAATGACCTTGTTAAAGACTATACAACAAAGTTATACCAAGGTGATTTTGATCATTTACTCATTTTTAAAAAGAGATTAGGTCAAAACTTAATCGATTATAAGAAAAATATTCCCCCTCATGTTCAAGCAGTTAAAAAACACCAGAAAAAAAATAGCGAATTTACGGTTGATAGAGGTGAATTTGTTACATTTGTTTACACAACTGCTGGAGTTGAACTGTATCAAGGCTTTCATAGCTATGACTATGCAATTTATGTAGAAAAACAGATTGTACCGCTAATTGAAATGGTTGATCTTGTTTCGCACTCAAGTGTTTCTTTTGGGTTAAATTTACAAGAGAAACTTTTTTAATAACACCATAAATAGCAACATATCTGTGTTTTCATACTGTCCACATCTTATTTATTCTAGTTTATTGCGATTTTAATTATTATATTCGCAAATATTTCTTTTTCCGCAAAGGTTTGTTAACTTTTTGTTGGCTTTTTGGTGGTTTTTGTTTATTATTTGCTTTAGTTGCTGTTAATCTTATGTAACTAAAATAATTAAATAATGATTGCTACTATAAAGTAGTGACACCAGGGAGAATCAAATGTTAAACAATCAAGTAGCTAAAGCAGTGCGTGTCGCACTTGCATTTGGTGCAGCTTCAACAGCTGTATTTTCAGGTAATACAATGGCAGCCGAAGGCGCCGATAAAGTAGAAAGAATTGAAGTAACTGGTTCACGTATCAAAAGAACTGATATGGAAGGTGCGAATCCAGTACAAATATTAACACGCGATGACCTAATTGCTTCAGGTATTGGTAACGTAGGTGACATTCTTCAAGAAATTCCTTCAGTTGCTGGTGCGGGTACTAATGCTTCTGTTAATAATGGTGGCTCAGGTGCGGTGCGTGTATCTTTACGCGGTTTGGGTTCTTCAAGAACGCTAGTATTATTAAATGGCCGTAGAATGGTTGCGTCGGGTAGCGGTGCAAACTCTTCTGTAGATTTAAGTACAATCCCTACAGCAATTATCAAGCGAGTTGAAATTCTAAAAGACGGTGCTTCTGCAATTTACGGTTCAGATGCTATTGGCGGTGTAGTTAACGTTATTACACGTGATGATTTTGAAGGTTTTGAAGCTACAGCAAGTTACGATGCTTCGACACATGGCGGTGATGGCGAAACTAAAAGCTACGATTTTACTGTAGGTTTAACAAGCGATAAAGGCAGCGTGGTAGCTAGTGCATATTACGTTCAGCAAGGTTCTCAGTCTTCTGGTGATAGAGACTGGTCTAAATTTTCTTTAGACATGGATCATACAGGTGAGCTTTCTAAAGGTGGTTCTTCAGCTCCACCATGGGGTCGTTACAACGGTATTGATGGTTCAGTAGCTGGTGAAGATTGTTCTTCTTTTACTCACGGTGCAGCTAATGGTCCTGGTCAATCAGATCCAAGCGATTTTTCTAATCCAACTGGTTATGATTGTTGGGATTGGGATAAAGATACTTACAACTTTGCGCCTGTAAACTTTCACTTAACTCCGGCTGAGCGATATGGCGTATTTGTTCAGAGTAACTATGAGTTTTCTGATCATGTTCGTTTCTTTTCAGAAGTTAGTTTAAACCGCCGTATTTCAGATACTAAGCTTGCTCCATTACCTCTAGCACCACTTGCGTTCTTTGGTGTGACAAATGCAAATTATTCTGCAGATAACTACTATAACCAACAATTTGGTCCTAAAGACAGAAATGGTGACTCAGTTGAGATTTCTGATTGGCGCCGTCGTATGGTTGAAACTGGTGGCCGAGATACTCAATTTCGCGTAGATACAGTTCGCGCAGTAGTTGGTTTTGAAGGCGATATCAATGACGATTGGGGTTATGAAGTTTCATACATCTTTGGTTCAAGTGATTCTACAACTAAACGAGCTGGTGGCGTAAACTTTGAAAAAGTTTCACAAGCCGTAGGTCCTTCATTCCAAGACGTTGACGGTAGCATTGTATGTGGAACTGTAGATGATCCTATCGCTGGTTGTACATCATTAAATGTATTTGGTATCCCAGGAACTGATACCCAAGTTACTCAAGAAATGTTAGATTTTATTTCGTTTGAAGCTCACGATTTTGGTTCAAACGAACAGCAAATTATTAGTGGTAGTGTATTTGGTAGTGCATTTGAATTACCAGCAGGTAGTTTAGGTATGGCATTTGGTCTAGAACATCGTGAAGAGAAAGGTGGTGATTTCCCTGATGCACTAATAGCATTAGGAATTACATCTGGATCTAGCCGTCAAGAAACATCAGGCAGCTACACTGTAGATGAGGCTTATGCTGAGTTTAATGTACCGCTATTATATGACGCACCTTTTGCAAAAGTATTAGAGCTAGATTTGGCAATTCGTTATTCTGATTATGATACTTTTGGCGATACTACAAACCATAAAGTAGGAATTAAATGGTCTCCTATGGACGGTCTTATGTTCCGAGGAACATCATCTACTGCATTTAGAGCACCTTCAACTTCTGATTTATTCTCTGGCGCATCAGATAATAGCCCTGAAGTTTCGGACCCGTGTGCTACTAACCCTACATCATTCTGTATAGCTGACGGCGTACCAGCAGCTGGTTTTGAACCTATTGGTGACCAATTATCTTCTACTCTTGGTGGTAACCCAGAGTTACAACCAGAAGAAGCTGATATATTTACAGTTGGTGTAGTTTATAGCCCTGAGTTTGTTGATGGTTTATCTTTCACAATCGATTACTGGGATATCGAGCTGGAAAATGCAATTAGCTCTGTAGGCGAGCAGTTAATTTTAAACAAGTGTGCTGAAAGCGGTACATACTGTGATCAAATAACTCGTTATACATCAGGTATTTTAGCTGGTAACTCAAGTGACATTGATAACAGAAACATAAATGTTGGTGGTGTAGAGTCATCTGGTTACGACTTTAATGTTGCTTATACAACTGATACGTCAATTGGTTCATTATCAGCAAGCTTAGATGCAACTTACTATGACGACTACACAATAACTCAAGCCGACGGTTCAACACTTCAAAATGCTGGCTACTACCGCCGAAATAGTGGTGATGGTAACTTCCCTGAGTGGAAAACTAACTTCAATGTATCGTTAGCTCAAGAGAATTGGTCTGCAACTTATGCATTGCGTTACATTGGTGAAGTTGAAGAAAACTTTACAAATATTGACCCTGATGATTTAGCTGATGTTAACTCTTCATTTAGAACTGAAGCCGTTAATATCGGTGGTACTCTTGATTCTTATGATGTTATTAGAACCGTTGACTCACAAGTAATACACAATGTTCGCTTTAGTTACTTCCTTGATAACTACACAGCTACTGTTGGTATTAATAACGTATTTGATGAAGATCCTCCGTATGCAGCAACAGGGTTTAACGATAATACAGACCCTCGTACTTACAATACAACTGGTCGTCATATATTCTTGACTCTTAACGCTAAGTTCTAGAGTTCAGAAAAACAATAATAAAGCGCTAATATTTATAATATTAGCGCTTTTACTTTAAGGGAATAAAATGAAAAAGCTAATCGTAATAATCATTTCAAGTTTACTATTTCTATCTGGTTGTAGTTCACTGAGTGAAGACTCTCTGAGCAGTAATGAAAATATGGTATGCGAAAAAATAGCGGTGACAGGTAGTAATATTAAAAAGCGTACATGCATGTCAAAAGAGTTGGCAGAAGAAAGACGCAAAAAAAACCAAGAGGCAATGAGAGAAATTAACAAAAGAGGAAATATTTACCAAGATAGGAACTAATTTTACTACTAAGTTTAATTGCAATACTTTAACTTATGTTTGAAATCTTGATGTGTTAGTACTAATAATAATGCGGACAGGTTATCTATATTAAGTAAACTATTTGCTATTAAACTTACCCCTCCTCCAGGCTACATTATTTCATTGATTTTCGACTATCTGCCAAACCTTGTTAACGTGGTAACTTTGTATTTAGTTGGTGTTTTATCGTATTTCAATAACGTATGTTTTACAAAATTATTATATATGATTTATCTCTTGGAGCGGTTAAGTAGTTGATTTTAATGGAAATAAGTGTTTTAAGTGTTTGTCGTGATTTATAATTTATAGCTTATTTATTCTGAGTAATTATAAACTTTAGTTGTTCTATTTCTAGCGATAATCATTGTAGAGGCTCCCGGCAAAAGTATCTGTAAATATGAATATAGAGGGTATCCCGCATTACACTTAATAGGGGGTAACTCTTCTTAAGTACATTCAATATTAACAGTTAAGGCCGTATCAGATACATGTAGCTTATCTGATAATTTTGGATGTTTTAACTTTGATTTACCGGTTAATGTGATACTCAGATGAATGTTACCAAATTAGTAAATAAAGAGATGGTTTCAATATCATTAGAACAAGTATTAAGGAATAATATTGGCCAGTTAATAACCAAATGTTCAAGCACTACCTTCACAATTGAGTTCATAATTTCCTCTCATTAAACAAACACTCATCAGTCGATGCTCTTTTCGAGTATAAAAATGATAATGAACATTTTTACGACATATCAAAGAAAGTTTATTTATGATTTGCAGCTGGCTAGCTCAATAAATCAGGTTAAACACGATGTAGGCCAAATTACAAAATAATATAACCAAACTTATAATCTGACATGTGTACCCAATAGTTCTAAACTGAATTTTTCAAACAAATTAAATGCAGGCAGTAGTAGGTATTTACATAAAAGCCACACAGGTAGCTTGGTTATAATCTGCCTATCCTAAAAAGATCAGGATAAAATTTAAGTGATTACTTCAAAAGGTTTTTTCCACATATCTAAGTTAAAAAACATAAAATTTACAACTCAGATTGCAAAATAAGGAAGGAGTAAGTAATTATGTATGTTTACACATTAATTGGGTCCATTCCTATAATAAATTTTACAAGCATACTATAAGTCATATACTCGAAAAGACTAAAGTAATCGCATATATATCTTATTGTTAAGGTATAAAAGTGAGGTTATCTAATTGATAGTAAGGTTGTTTTTTATTTCACCTTAAATAAAAGAGACACTTTTTTAAACCTGCAGCTTTAGATAAGTCTACTAAATATGAATGTTTTTATATATTTTAGTGATGCTTTGTTACAAATCTTTACAAACATTCAAGTTATTGTTATTAAAGTATTTTATTTTAAGGTGATATAAGCTTTAAATATACACATATTACTTTTTCAATAAAATCAGCTGCTTACTGTTGATTTTATTGTAATGGTGAAAGACACATTTGTTATTTTTGCTGGTTTAAAGTTAATAATGTGTTGACCTCTTTGTTTCTCTAGTACTATCATCCGTCACACAATAAAGTCCTACTGTACCTTCATATAGGCATTTTTAGTCTTGTTAAGTGGCTTTATTGCGCATTAATTTTAAAAATTAAGCATAAATAATAAAATAGTATTCTAGGGAGAATCAAATGTTAAACAATAAAATTTCAAAGGCAGTTCGCTTAGCGATTGCTTTTGGTACAGCATCAACGGCTGTTTTCGCTGCAAATACAATTGCGGCAGAAGAAGGCGTTGAAAAAGTAGAACGTATAGAGGTTACAGGTTCACGTATTAAGCGTTTTTCAGAGGTTTCACCTACTCCTGTAACTACAATTACTGGCGAAGAGCTATCTAATGCCGGCATCACAAACATATCAGATTTGTTACAAAAGCTGCCTTCATCTGGCGTAGGCTCTGCACCTACAACAACTACTAACACTATTTTTGGTGCGGGTATAAATACTACAGATCTTCGTCAGCTTGGAGAAGGTCGTACTTTAGTACTTGTAAACGGTCGTCGATACGTAGGTGCTTCTGTAGATAATCCTGCGGTAGATTTAAACGGCATTCCGACTGAAATGATTGAACGTATGGATATTGTTCATGGCGGCGCGTCAGCAGTTTACGGTTCAGATGCAATTGCGGGTGTAGTTAATATTATTTTGAAAAAGTCTCAAGATACTATGGACTTCAACTACAAAAAATCTATTACAGAACAAAGTGGTGGTGAAGAAGAGTCTTTTTCATTCACATTTGGTGGTGAAAGCGACAAAATAAGTTTTATTACGAGCTTATCTTACTCAGAAACAGAACAGCTTGAAGCTCAAGACCGTGACTTTCTTCGTAACCCAGTTTCTGGGATGTTAAACCCTGATAATGTTTCTGACACAGATGGAATTCCACAGAATATTTTAGCTACAGGTGAGTTTGCCGGTTTGCAAACACTAGGCTATTACGATCGCGCAGGTGATGCATTCTTACCTGATGGCCATGTTGTATTTGGTGATAATGGTGAATTTAGTCCCGTTATAGTTGGTGGTGTAACAAGACCTGCGCCGAATAATCAACTTAGATATTTTGGTGACGGCTTCTCTAATGGTTACAAATTTATTGAACATCAAGATCTTGCAACACCACTTAATCGTTTTAATGTTTTTACAAACATTGTAAATAATTATGCTGACGATCATTCAATGAATTTTGAAGTTTCTTTTTCAAAAGCAAGTGCTTATGCAGAAAGTAGCCCAATTTTCCTTGCTGAATCGATTCGTTCAGATAATGCATTTTTAGACCCGGCTGCTAAAGCACAACTAGATGAAGCTGATAGAGATTCAGTTACAATTTATAAGCTAGCTTCGGGTTTCGGTAATCGTACCTATGAAGATGATCGCACAACACTTAATACAACTCTTTCTTTCCAAGGGTTACTACTAGAAGAGTTCGATTACGAAGTATATTTTAGTTACGGTCGCAATAAAAACGACACTACATGGAACGGTGAATTCCTTACTGAGAACTTTAACAAGGCTATTGACGCGGTAGAAATTGACGGAGCAATTCGTTGTGCAGACCGTGATTCAGATGGTTCTTTAGTTGGTGCGTTAGATGGTTGTCAGGCATTGAGCCTGTTCGGTCTTAATGGTGCATCTCAAGAAGCTTTAGATTACGTTACTACCTCAGCATCAATTTCTAAAGTTAAACAGCAGCAAGTTATTGGTGGTGTTATTTCTGGTTATGCTTTTGATATGCCTGCCGGTGGTGTTTCTTTTGCTTTAAGTGCTGAGCATCGTAAAGAAACTGGTTCTAATGAACCTGGTGCAGCAATGCAGAATAATCTAGTGTTTGGTAACTTTGTAAAAGCATGGGATGGTGAATTTACAGTTGATGAAATTGGTGTTGAAATGTCAGTTCCATTATTAGTGGATGCACCATTTGTTGATTCATTAAGCCTTGAGTTAGCCGCTCGTTACATGGATTACTCTTCAGTGGGCGATAATGTAGCTTGGAAGGTAGGCTTTAACTATGCAATGAACGATGAACTTCGTTTCCGTGGTACAAAGTCTAAGTCGGTTCGTGCTCCATCATTATCTCAACTTTATTCTGCTGGTACTCAGTCATTCGCGTCTTATGGCGATCCATGTGACCAAACTAATATATCTACAGCGAGTGATAGCAAAAAAGCAAACTTAATTGCTAACTGTCAAGCTGCAGGTATTCCAAACCCAGGTACTACAGTTGGAGATTGGAGACCATCTGATGATTGGCGTAGTGTTACTCCACCAAGTGTGAATTCAGGTAATGCAAACCTTCAAGAAGAAACGTCTGACGATACATTATTTGGTGTAATTTATACCCCAACTGAAAATATCACGTTAATTGCAGATTATTGGAGTTTTGACGTTGAAGATGCAATTAACTCTTTAGGTGCACAGCGTGTTATTGATGATTGTTACGAAGCGTCTAGTTTAGATAATAGTGCTTGTGACTTAGTTGACCGTGATCCTACGACTCTTGATATTTCTGAGGTTCGTAATGGACCATATAACTTAGCATCTTACTCTCTTAAAGGTGTTGATTTAGAAGGTACATACAAGTATGAAACGAGCTACGGTTCATTTAACTTCCGTTTACTAGCAAGTTACCTTGAGCATAGAGAGTTTAATACAGATGTTTCTAGCGAAGGCTATGAACCAACACCTACAGTTGGTGAAGTAAGATACCCTCGTTGGCAGGGTAACCTAACGGTAGGCTATACTTACGATGATTTATACGTAGGTATGATTGGTAAATACCGCCACTCAACAGTATTAGACAGAGAGTGGACTGCTGAAAATAACAACTATAATGATGTTCCTTCTTATACAGAATGGTCAATAAACGGTCGTTATACTGTTAGCGAAATGCTTGAAGTAAGATTAGGTGTTTCAAACTTATTTGATATTACACCTCCTAGAAATCCTGGCACATACGATGAAGGTGAGTATTACGACGTATACGGCAGACGTTTCAACTTAGGACTAAACTTACGTTTCTAATATCTTTAGTAAATAAGTTTATAAACGAAAGTGTTTAATATTAAAGCCTACTGAAATTTCAGTAGGCTTTTTTTATATTTTACTTGCCCTAATATGTGTTTATACCAACCGGCCTATATAGGGATTTATTTAACGATAAGTAAATCGCGCTATAACTAGGCAGAAATTTTTTATATCTAGTTGATATTACGTTTCGTAAGATAGGAAAATGTTGGATTTACTTAGCGGTTCTTCAGACGTTTAAAAAACAGAATGGATACCAACGAAAGATTATGTTTCATTACTTAAGCTGAAAATGTGGTGATTGGATATATTCTTGGGTAGTACAGCCCTCAACCTTGATCATATCTGATAGGCCAATTACTCTATTGATAGAGTGGTTACGTGCTTCAAAGCTACGTTAACAACGTCTTCGTATCCTTTAAAAGCCTATTCTAAATTTATTACATTCTAATCTGATGAATAGGGTGGTGCTTTAATATCTTTGAGTTTTAAAGCTATCAGTATCACATTACATTACGCATAACAGCTGCAACTCTTTCATTTCTTCGTTTAAGTATTAAGCTTGCGTCACTTGCCTAGCGTCTTTATCTATACAAGGAGTTATTAGCACTCCTAGCTCGCTGACTTACTGAAATATAGACTAAGCATTTATACATATTTAATAGTAATTACTACAAAAAGTGACTCAGCTATTTTAGTTAGCCTGCCATCGGTGTGCGATTTTTGAAATCAATGAAAATATAGCTTATGGATTCTTTCTTTTTTAGAAAGGCCAAGTAGTGCTTTTCAGATAGTTGAATAGCTATAGTTGTCTCAATCATTTTTGTTAATTTTATGTAGGTAATTTATTTTTTTGCATGCTTTTACACCTACATAATTCGCCACAATAAGGAAGTAAGTAACTTGTTTGAGACGAGACTTAGATATGATTTCTTCAGTAAATAGCACTTATTTTAAATTAATTTTTTGCAATAATACAACCATATAACAAGACAGCAATACAATAATAAATTATTGCAAAAAGGGCATCGTGTTTGTTTTTTGTTACTTTAAAGCTTTGTAAATAAAGAGTTTTATTTGGTTAGCCAAGTGTTGACCTTTTGCATAAGTTAGGACTACTATTCGAATCAAAATAGGTACTGCAATTAAATGCAGACCGTTTTTGAAGGCAAAACAATTAAAATAGTATTCTAGGGAGAATCCAATGTTAAATAATCAAGTTTCAAAAGCTGTTCGCTTAGCGATTGCTTTTGGTGCAGCATCTACAGCTGTTTTTTCTATGAACACAATCGCTGCAAACGAAGGTGTTGAAAAAGTAGAGCGTATTCAAGTAACGGGTTCACGCATAAAGCGCACTGATATTGAAACAACCGTGCCAATCACATCAATTGGCCGAAGTGATATTATTCAAATGGGCGCATTGAATGTAGCTGATGTTTTGAATCAATCCCCGGTCACTATTGCTGGTTCAAACCAATCAAATAGTGCATTTGGTACTACAGGCGTTGGTCTTAACACTACATCTTTACGTAACTTAGGTTCTTCAAGAACATTAGTATTAGTGAATGGTCGTCGCTTTGTATCAGGCGTTTCTCCATCAAGTGGTTATGCGGTTGACTTAAATGCAATACCAGCATCAATGATTGAACGTATTGATATTCTTAAAAGTGCTTCTTCAGCGATTTATGGTTCAGATGCTGTTGCTGGTGTTGTGAACATTATTACGCGAAGCGATTTTGAAGGTGTTGAAGTTAACGCTCAAACAGGTGTTTCAGATGAGTCTGATCGCGAAAAATATTCTTTAAACCTTACTGCTGGTAATAGCTGGGATTCAGGTAGTGTAACAATTGCTGCTGGATATGATGATGATAAAGGTCTGAAGTCATCCGATCGAGACTTCTCAAGATATGATGAAGCTATATTTTTGAATGATGAGGGTGGTGAATATGTTGGTATTCAGAATTCTTCATATCCGCCTCAAGGCCGTGTTGGCGCATACAATGCAGATGGGACACCTTATGTAGGTGATGAGAATTCATTCAATCGTGCTTCTTACCGACAGTTAGTTACTCCGCTTGAGCGTAAATACGCAGCAGTTAATTTTAAACAAGATATTTCAGATAGTGTTCACTCTTTCACGGAAGTAAACTGGAATTCATCTAAAACATACAACTCGACTATTGAACCAACTCCTTTTACTACGGATGATGTATATCTACCTTCACGTGGTGGCGTTGGTGGGATTAAACTGGGAAGCCCTTTAGTTCCAGACCTTTTACGCCAAAATTTAATGTCTGATAATCCTGATTTAACAATGGATAATAATATACCAACGTTAGTTCGCCGTATGGTTGAGTTTGGTGCTCGTTCAACAGATTTAGAGCGTGATACTATCCGTATTGCGACAGGTATAGACTGGGAAATTAATGACAACTGGCTTTTAAACTCTTATATTTCATGGGGTAAAACTGACCAGCGCCAAGAAAACGGTGGTCAAATAAATGTTGAACGTGCTGCAAATGCATTAGATGTATACACTAACGCAGAAGGTAACGTCCAATGTTCTAATGATTTAGCAGTACTTCAAGGATGTGTGCCTTTAGATTTGTTCGGTGCAGGAACTTTGTCTGATGAAGCTGTTGCATATGTAAGATCACCTGCAAAATCTCAAGGTCAAGTTGAGCAATTTATATTTTCAACAACCCTTTCAGGTGAATTACCAATTGAGCTAGAAGGTGGTATGGTTGGTCTAGCAGTTGGTGCAGAACATCGTCTTGAAAAAGGTTCATACTCTCCAGGTGATTTAGCGCAAACTGGTGCTTCAAGTACAAATAAATCTGAGCCTACGAATGGTAGCTTCTACACTAACGATGTTTTTGTTGAAACTGTATTACCAGTTCTCGAAAATGTTGAACTAGATTTAGCCGCTCGCTATTCAGATCATGAAATTGTTGGTGGACAAACAACATGGAATGCAGGTGTACAATACTCTCCTACAGATACAGTAAAATTAAGAGCATCAGCAGCGCGAGCTATTAGAACTCCAAATATTGCTGATTTATTCGGTGGTAGAGGTGAAACATTTTCAGGTGTTGCAGATCCATGTGATGCAATTACTGCATCATCTACCGGAAATGTAGCGGCTAACTGTCTTTCTATCGCTGAAGTGGCTAATCGAGTTGCTACTGAAGGCGCATTCAATTTAACAACTATTGAACGTCAAAGCACTGGCGGTTATGTTGGTGGTAATGAAGATGTAAAAGAAGAAACATCTGATTCATTTAGTGTTGGCGCTATTTGGCAAGTGACTGATGAATTTTCATTAACGCTTGACTACTACGATATTGCTGTAGATAACGCTATTGCTACCACTGCTAGAACAACGGTATTAAACCGATGCTACGGTGTTAATCCATCAGACTTTGATGCGACATGTGGTGGGGCAATACGTGATACAAGAGGTGCTTTGACAGAAGTTAGCTCTGGTACTAGCAATGAAAATGATTTAAGCACAAAAGGCTTGGATATTGAATTAAGCTATAAACAAGAATTTGCTTACGGGCAATTATCAGCTGACTTGATTTGGAATCATTTGTATGAGTATGCTGAAACATCAATTGAATCTGGTGAAGAGATAGATTACAGAGGTGAAGTATTAACTCCTACTAATCGTGCAAATTTAAATTTAGGCTATGCAGTTGATGACTTTGCGGTATCATGGCGCATGAAGTACTGGGCAAGTTCAAATGATAGTAATATTGAAGGAAACCAAAATTTCTCAACTGGTGCTCCTTTAGAAAAGTTTAATCGCTTCCCGACTGTTATTTATCATGATCTATCAGGTACTTATAACATCACTGATGGAACAGACGTTACTTTGTCAGTTCGAAATGTTTTTGATAAGCAACCTCCTGTAGCAAACCAAAGTTCTGTAAGTGGAGCATCAGGTATAAACACTGTTGGTGAAGCTTATGATGTTACTGGTCGTTATTTCCAGTTAAGCTTTACTACTAAGTTCTAATTGTTATTTATATAAAATGATAAAAGCCGCGATTTTAATCGCGGTTTTTTTATAAATAAATTTTATATACATTAATAAATTATGTGTCGTAGTTATTTTTGAAAAATACCCTTATACTAAAAAAGAATATTTAAATAAATCTAATCACACAATTTAGCGAGATATAAATGAAAGAAGTCCGATCTTTTATTAAAACAGCATCATTAACGGATCTTGAAAAAGCCCAACAGCTTATCAATGATGCAATTTCAAAATATACCCAGCAGCAAAAAGCGAAACAGGAAGTTTTGGATCTTTTAAAAGAAAAAGGACTTACGCTAGAAGATTTACAAGATGGAGCATCTGACAAACGTACTAAAGTTAAGCCTAAGTACCGTATGGAACTTAATGGTGAGACTATTGAATGGACAGGCCGTGGCCGTCGTCCTAAAGCGTTTGAAGGTGTTGAGCTTGAGAAATTTTTAGCTTAAAGCTAAATATAAGAGAAGCTTCGGCTTCTCTTTTTTGTTTACCCCTCAATAAAATATAATTAAAGTTTAAAACTCCCAGCTATTATTTGCTAAAATCTCTTCACTCAAACCTATTTGTTTTCCCATGAGCTATAAACTAAGACCTTACCAGCAAGAAGCCGTAGAACGAACCGTTTTACACTTTAGAAAGAGTAATGATCCTGCCGTTATTGTACTACCAACCGGCGCAGGTAAGAGTTTGGTTATTGCTGAACTTGCGCGTATAGCTAAGCAAAAAATATTAGTGCTTGCTCATGTAAAAGAGCTGGTAGAGCAAAATTCGCAAAAATATAAAAGTTTTGGTTTAGAGGCGAGTATATTTTCAGCAGGTTTAAAAGAAAAGTCATTAAACCATCAAGTAACCTTTGCCAGTGTGCAATCACTTTCTCGTAATTTAAATAAATTAAATGAGCATTATTCGTTACTTATTATTGATGAATGCCACAGGGTAAATGGGGATAAAAAAAGCCAGTACGGAAAAGTAATAAGTAGTTTAAAAGAATATAACCCTCAGTTAAAAGTATTGGGTTTAACAGCAACACCTTATCGGCTAGGAACGGGGTGGATATACCATCATCATTATCATGGCTTTGTTAAAGGGACTAATGAAAGCCCGTTTAAAAGTTGTATTTTTGAATTACCACTCAGGTATATGATCAAACATAATTATTTAACGCCGCCAAACGAAGTTGATGCAGCGATTAGCCATTATGATTTTTCGTCTTTAGATAGCAATGCATTTGGGCAATATACGACTGATGATATGAATGCGCTTTTAAAAAACAGTGAGCGCGCAACGAAAGCGATATTACAGCAAGTAATTCAATACAGTGAAGAGCGTGAAGGTGTTATGGTTTTTGCAGCCACGGTAATGCATGCTCAGGAAATATTAAGCTACCTACCAGCTCAGCAAAGTGCACTTATAACAGGTGATACGCCAAACACTGAGCGCGATAAAATCATTAAGCAATTTAAAGCTAAGCAATTAAAGTATCTAGTTAATATATCGGTACTAACAACCGGCTTTGATGCGCCACATGTCGACTTTATAGCTATTTTAAGACCTACAGAATCAGTTAGTTTATATCAACAAATTGTGGGGCGAGGCTTGAGGCTATCTGAATCAAAAACGGATTGCTTAGTAATAGATTATGCCGGCAATGGTTTTAATTTATTTCACCCAGAAGTAGGCGATAAAAAAGGCGATAGTGATAATGAACCTGTGCAGGTACTTTGTCCTGGCTGTGGTTTTGCGAATATATTTTGGGGTAAAACTGATTCCGCAGGAAAAGTAATCGAGCACTTTGGCAGGCGCTGTAAAGGGCTGTTAGAAGATGATGATGGGCATAAAGAGCAGTGCGATTATCGTTTTAGGTTTAAAGAGTGTGAGCAGTGCGGTGCCCAAAATGATATTGCTGCACGTAAATGCCATGATTGTGGCGCGGTTATGGCCGACCCTGATGATAAGTTACGTAATGCATTAAACTTAAAAGACGCACTTGTGCTTCGATGTAGTGGGTTATCGGTAACTCAAATTAAAGATGAACTTATTAAAATAACGTATTTTGATGAAGATGGTGCAAGTTGCGATGAAGTATATAACCTCGCAAATAAAGGCGGGCAATTTATATTTAATAAGCAATTTGGTCAACGTGTGGGGCTTGGGCAAACACCTATTAATTTTAAAACTGCAGAGCAAGTAGTAAAAGCACAATTTGAATTAGTACCACCGGATTTTGTTATTGCACGAAAAAGCAAAAAATATGGTTGGAAAGTAGCTGATAAGCTATTTGATTATAAAGGCAATTTTAGGAAGGCAAATCAGTTAAGCCGCTAAGCTTAACTGATAGAGTACATTGAACTAATACAATTAAAAGGCAACTAAGCCTCGTCACCGTCCATTAATCCCCAGCCGTCACCGTATCCATTAAAGCTATTAGCAATGCTTTCAATGTATTGCTCTGCTTGTCCTAAAAGGGTGTGCTCTGGCACCATTTGTACTTGAGTGATAACTTCCCAAACGCCAGTGTCTTTACATTTTTCAAGCTCAGCATTTTGAACTAATGCATCAGAGACTATTTCTTTAGCAAATTTTTCAGCATCGGCTTCTTGTTCAAATAAAATAAAAAAATCGACTTGGTGCATTTTATTTAAATCAATGCCAGCAGCGGCTATTTCGGCTAAAAGTTGGCCGTTATCATCATCAGGGAATTGCATTAAAAACTCATTTAAAATTAATTTTTTATTCGTAGGCACTATTGTAACTAAAATATTGTCTTAACGCGTACTAATTTTAATTATGCTGATATTTATTCAAAGTTAAATTTACGCGTTAGATTGTTATTAAGTTAATGTGTTGCTCATTATGGCTATGCTAATATGCGGGTAATTAACCAGTTTTTTGTAAGATATTAAAAGTAAGGATATTTACTTGTTTATTAAGTTTTTACGTTGCATGTGTGTTGTGAGCGCTTTAATTGCGACAAATAGCTATGCGGCAGAAAAAGTCATAGAAGATTACGAAATTGAAGGGTTAAGTGGCGATTTAGAAAATAACGTAGCTCTTTACCTCAAGCAGTTAATTGGCGAGAAGCCAACCCGTACACTTCGCCGTTATGCTCAAAAACAAGTACAAAATAGCATCAAAGCACTTGGCTATTATAGCCCGACCGTCGAGGTTATTTATGATAAAGACGACAGCGAGCTAATTGTTAAAGTTGAACGGGGGCCTGCAACTCGCATAGAAGCAATTAATATTACGCTAAACGGTGATGGTCAAAGTGATACTCAATTACAGGCATTGATTAAAAGCAATCACTTAAAGCAAGGTGATGTTTTAAATCATGGTAAATATGACTCTGCTCATAAAAAAATAGAATCTATGTTGCTGGAGCTTGGTTATTTTGATGCTAAGTGGCCAGCGCGCAAATTAGAAGTGTCGCTTAAAAAAAATAGTGCTGTTATTACTTTCATAATTGATACCGGAGTTAGGTATCAATTTGGCGATATACAAATTGCCAGTAGTACACCCGCTGAAAAATACATACGCTCTATAGCGCCTTTCTCGCAGGGCCAACCTTATAAATCAACACATATTGCTGACTATAACTTGGATTTATCAAGTACCCCTTATTTTGCCAGTGTACGTGTTTATGCTGACATTGCAGCGCGTAAAAATAGCCAAGTACCGATTAAAGTTGAAGTATTACCCAAGCCAGCTAACAGCTATGAAATTGGCGGTGGTTTTAGTACTGACTTAGGACCCAAGGTGCGTTTTAAATGGAGTAAACCGTGGATCACAGAAGACGGCCATTACCTCGAAACTAATTTAAATGTGGCACAAAAGCAGCAAGATATTTCCATGGCTTATACCATTCCAGTTGATGATCCTAATGATGATTTATGGCGATTCTCTGTCGGTTATAAATTAGAAGATGAGCTCACAAACGACACTTACAGTGAAATATTAACAGGGCAAGTTCAGCGCCAATGGTTGACCGAAAATAAGTGGGTGCGTACTGCATTTTTACGCCGCGACCAAGAAACCTACCGTATTGGTGATGAAGACGAAGAAAGTACCGAAATGTTAATGCCTGGCATTAGCTACGCGCGCAAAAAATCAAAAGGTGGCACGACTCCCTATTGGGGAGAGCAGTGGCTTATATCTGCTGAGTTTGGCTTAGATGATGTGCTTTCGAGTACTAATCTGATTAGGGTGCAAATGCAACATGCATGGCTACGCACTTATTTTGACCGCCACTTGGTGTTTTTAAAAGCGAATGTAGGAGCAATGCTTGTTGATGATATTAACAACGTGCCATTTTCACTTCGGTTTTACGCAGGTGGCGATCAAAGCGTTCGTGGTTTTGCGTACCAATCAATTTCGCCTGAGAACGATGACGGCGAGCTAATAGGTGGTAAGTATTTACTATCGGGCACGATGGAATATAACTACCAGTTTGCTAAAAATTGGCGAGCAGCTTTATTTGTTGATGGTGGTACTGCGACTAATGATTTTTCTGATGATTTTGAAGCAGGTGCTGGTTTTGGTTTTCGCTATTTAACTCCCGTTGGCCCCGTGCGTATAGACCACGCTTGGGGATTAACAAAAGAAAGTAAAAGCACACGTTTAAGTATTACCATAGGGCCAGAAATTTAATGTCAGTATTAAAAAAGATAACAGCCGCCGTAAGTGCTATTTTTGTCACGTTAGTTGTTGCACTATTTTGTTTGTTATTTACCGCACCCGGTAATCAATTTATTGCTTATAGTGCTAACAAAGCGGTTGATGGACTACATATTGAAATTAAAAATGGCCGCTTTATTTATAATGATGCCTTTAATGTGCGCTTTACTAACAACGGATTGGACTTTAATGCACAACAATTGAAAATTGATTTGTTTTGGTGGCAGTGCGATGGAATTTGTATAGATAACTTAAGTGCGAAATCTATAAATTTAACATTACCAAAAGCTGCAGAGTCACAAGAAGAAGCCGCTGCAGAGCCACTTGAAAAAATTAGCTTACCTTTTAATATTGCTGTAAAAAATATTGCGATAAGCAAATTTATTCTAGAGCACCCAAGTGCAAATGTAAGCGTTAATAATTTTAAACTCTCAGCAAAAGCAGAGGGTTCAAAGCTGACGGTTAAAAGCCTGAGTATTCCCACCATACTTGTTGCTTTAAAAGAGCAAGAACAAGATGCGAAAACACAAACGGCGCAAAATACTCAAGCGCCTTTAATACAGCTACCTGCATTGCCTAGTATAGAATTTACTTCGCCACTTGATTTAGTCGTTGAAGACTTTGAAATAGCTAACATTACGATAGAACAAGATGAAGCGCAGCATGTTATTGAAAACATCTCGCTGCAATTAAGTGTGGAAGATGCGGTTATTAATTTAGAGTCATTCTCTGCAAAGTATGAGCAGTGGCAGCTTAATACACATCTTAACGCTGAGCTTGCAGGGAACTTACCTTTAAAAGGGAGTGTGGTTTTACAAAGTGATGAGCACCAAGCCAATTTGCAGTTGAATGGTGACTTATCAAACCTAAACCTAAATTTAGAAACGCAGGGGCAATACCCACTTAGTTTAACGGCAACGGCAAATTTAAAGCAAAAAAACTATCCGTTTGAGTTAAATGGCAAAATTAAACAGTGGCTTATTGATGCACAAAGTAATGAGCTGAAGGTTAAAAATGTTAGCCTTAATGCTAAAGGTAATGCCGACGACTATCAGCTTACACTGCTGGCAAATAGTCAATTAGGCGCGTACCCAGCTGTAGATTTAAATACCCAATTAAAAGGCAGTCTTACCAAAGCAACTTTACAAGCGCTTAGTATAAAAGCGAATGAGAGCAGCGCAGTGATTAAAGCCAATGTTGATTGGCAACAAGGTATAAAGGCTAACTTTAATGGCACGCTTGCTAATTTAAAAGCGCAGTATTTAACTGACGCTGCAACAAGTGATATTTCAGGGCAGTTTGAAGGCTCGTTTAATGCTGCAGCTGATGCGTGGCAGCTACAAATGAATAATACAAAGCTAAACGGATTACTTAACGATGTACCACTAGAGTTTGCTTCTAACTTTAAGCTCGACAATACGTTAAAAGCGAACATTGATAGCTTTTATTTAAGTAGTGGCACCAACAAGTTAGCGCTAAGTGGGCAAGTTGACGACATTTGGCAGGTTGATGGCAAAGTAACGCTAAAAAGTGATGAAAAAGCTAATATTCCATTTACTGCAGATGGCTTTGCAGATTTAAAAGTGAGAGGCGAGCGATTAACGCCTTCAGTTGATTTAGCGTTAATACTAGATCGCTTTATTTTTGATGAAATAAACATTGATAAATTATCAGTAAAAGGGCAGTTAGATACCGCTGCCGATTGGCAAACCGATGTATCGGTGAGTGTTGGTTCGGCGCTTGTGGCTGACCAACAAATTAATAGCGTTAAAATTGATGCCAGCGGCGATAAAACAGATCATCAACTTACGGCATCAGTAGATGCAGAACAAGGCAGTATAGAGCTTGAAGTTAATGGCAAAATTAATAATGCCACTTGGAATGGCGAGCTTAGCAATGTAACGCTCGGGGATAAAAAGCTAAGCTTTAGCAACACTAAAAATATCGCCATTATGTTTAACACTCAAACTAGCGACTTTAATGTAAGCGCGCATTGTTGGGCATCTGAGCAAAGTGAATTATGTATAGACACGCTAGCTCAAACAAAAGAACTTGGTCAGCTAAATGCTAAACTAAGCAAATTAGCACTTGAGGAGCTTAAGCATTTTCTACCTCGTAGCATTCGTACTCGCGGTAATATAGCTGGCGATGTTGCACTTAATTGGCAAGGCGGTGCGCTTAAAACATTACGCGCAAATATCGATTCTACTGATTTAACAGCGGTACTTACCTCGGAAGAAGATCGTTTTAAATTACCAATCGAAACATTAAGTATTAGTGCGTTTTCGGATTCTCAAATTGGCAAGCTTGAAGCTAATTTAGAATCAAGTGTATTAGGAAAAATTAATACACAAATTAATATCGATGATATACAAAATACGCAAGCGCTTAATGGCACCATTAATATCGATAAAATACTCCTTTCAGACTTACAACCTTTTCTTGAAACGCTCGAGCAGTTAAAAGGTGATATTAGCGGAAAAGTCGCGTTAGCAGGTACGTTAAAAGATCCATTATTAAATGGCGAGCTTAATGTGAGCGATATTAGTTTAGAGGGCGATCAATTACCTATAGCGCTGCAAAAATCAAATATAAACGTATTGTTTGATAAAACAACAGCCACAATAAAAGGCAATTTAATCGACAATCAGGGCGGTAAAATAAATCTCACTGGTGACGTTGATTGGCAAGGTGCTCAGCCTGCTGTAAATGTTGCGGTAGTTGGCGAGCAGTTTTATGTACGCGCGCAGCAAGGGGTTACTTTTAAAGTATCGCCGGATTTAAAAATAGGCTTGGCTAATAATGCACTCAAGCTTGCTGGTGAAGTAGTTGTGCCTTACGGTCGTATAATGATTGAAGAGCTTCCTGAGGGCGCAGTGCAAGTTAGCGATGATGAAATTATTGTTGATCAAAAAACCGAGGCCACAGAAACAGTTCCGTTTGATTACGACATAGATTTAAAAGTGATTGTGAAAAACGATGTAAAAGTAGAATCGTTTGGCTTGGAATCAAAAGTTGCGGGTGATTTAGCGATAAAAATGAGTCAAGGTGCACCAATTATAGCCACAGGTGAGCTTAACTTAATTGAAGGTACTTACTTAGCCTTTGGGCAAGATTTAATAATCAGCACCGGGCAAGTAGGTTTTAGCGGTTCAATTGAACAACCATTTTTAAATATTAAAGCAATACGTAACCCCGATACGACTGCAAATGGTGTCATTGCAGGGGTTACGCTCACGGGTAATGTTGAACAACCAACGCTTAAAATATTTTCTGAGCCTGCGATGGATCAAGCTCAAGCACTCGCATATTTACTTAATGGCCAACCTTTAGGCGATGGAGAAAGTTCGTCAAGCGATGCGATGCTTACGCAGTTATTGCTTTCTCAAGGGGTTAGCCGCAGCGAAGGGGTTGTTTCTAAGGTAGGTGAAACCTTTGGGCTGTCAGATGTAAGTTTAAGCTCATCAGGTAGTGGTGATAGCACCAAAGTAGAAATATCAGGTTACGTAGCACCTAGCTTACAAGTTAAATATAGCGTGGGTGTATTTGATTCGCTCAGTGAAGTGGCTGTGCGTTATCAGTTACTTTCACAGTTATACATAGAAATAACGAGCGGCCTATACCAAAATGTTGATGTGCTATATAAGTTTGACTGGGAATAACAAAAACTATAATAATTATAAGGATATAAGCGATGAAAAAAATTATATTACCAGCTCTGCTTAGTGTTTTATTAAGCGGTTGTGCTCAACAACTAGGTAATGGTGTTGCTAAACAAGAGCTACCTTTATTGAGCGCGAGTGAGGTAATTGCGAGTGCAACAGATAATGACTGGCGAGTAGTGAACGCTCAAAATACTTTAAAGATAACGCTGCCAACGGGCGATGCGTACATTGAACTTAATGAACAGCTTGCCCCAAAGCACGTTCAAAATATTAAAAAGTTAGCACGAGAAGGGTTTTATAAAAATACCAACGTTTATCGGTTTGTTGAAGGTTTTGTAGCGCAAGGTGGCGACAGTTCGGGTAAAAAGTTAATTAAAACAGCGGATAAAACAGTCCCTGCTGAGTTTTATTTAACAACAAACAAACCACTTAAAATTACCGAGTTAAAAGGCGATGGTTACGCGCCTGTTACGGGTTTTTTAAACGGCTTTACAGTAGCTCAAAATTCAGCACATACGCAAACATGGCAAGTGCATTGTAGTGGCGTGTTTGCAATGGCGCGCGATAACGATATAAATAGTGCGAGTACGGAGTTTTTTGTAACGATAGGGCAAGGCCCTCGTTACCTTGATAAAAACATTACGGTGTTTGGCCGAGTGCTCGAAGGTATAGAGCATTTTAATCGTTTAGCGCGTACACCAACTGAAGGAAAAGTATTTAACCCAATTACCAATATACAAGTACTTGGCGATATACAAAGCGATAAAAGTATATTTAAAGTGATGAAAACAAACTCATCTGTGTTTAAAAACTTGATCAGTGCTCGTAAAAACCGTATTGAACCATGGTTTGTTAAAGCACATAATTACGTTGATGTGTGTGGTATGCCTATACCCACTAAGCGTGAAGTTATACCAATCCGCAATAATACTTAATCATTTTGCGGGGCTAAACGTGTCGCTACTTGCGTTAAAAGATTCTCATTTACGACTGCATGGATGCAGAAGGTAGAGCAATGCAGGAGCAATTGCCGAGAACAACTAAATAGCGAATTTTTTGCCTAGCTATCAACACGTTTTCCCAGCCTCAAAATAGCTCACTTAATTAAGCGAATTGGTATTAATTAAATATACAAATAGAAAAGGAGCCTAGGCTCCTTTTTTAATACTCATATTCCAGTTTAAAATAACCTACTGACGATTAATTTTAACTGCAAATGGCGTGTCGTTATAATGCGTAGAGCGATACGGGTTTATATCAAGCCCGCCGCGACGAGTATAACGCGCGTAAACCTCTAACTCTTTAATATTAAGGTGTGTTGTTAAATCGCTATAAATACGTTCAACACACTGTTCATGAAATTCGTTATGTGTTCTGAACGAAATTAAGTAACGCAGTAACGATTCGCGACATATTTGCTCGCCTGTGTATCGTATAATCACACTTGCCCAGTCAGGCTGTGAGGTAATTAAACAGTTCGACTTAAGTAAATGGCTGTAGAGCGTTTCAGTAACTACGTTATCACTTTTTGCTTTAAGTGAATTAGCATCAATATCGTAATTATTAATTTCAATATCTAAGTCATCAATACATTCACCTGGCAGCGCTGTACACGGTAAGCAATTGTAATCATCAGGATTATATAAAGTCACTTTGACAGGGCTGTTAACCGCGTTTGATAAATCATCAATTAAGTGCTGTTTTACTATATCAATGCTTTCAAATCGGGTTTGGTTAAAGCTATTCAAGTAAAGCTTAAACGACTTTGACTCAATAATATGGCTGCTTTGGCACTCAAAGGTAAATAAGGCTACGGCAACTTGCGGTTTACCTTTATTGTTTAGCCATGAAAGCTCGTAACCTGTCCAAATATCTTGGCCTTTAAATGGAAGCTCTGCTTCGTCAATATTTAAAGCATCACGATTTAGTTTGCGCGCAATAGGGAAAAGCAAGCTTGGCGTGTACACATCTACATACTCAGTAGATTGGCCTAATACGCTACCTTTAAGGTCTGGAGAATTGCTGTAATCTGTCATGTTTGCTCTTAAATAGTTACAATAGGGACATTATATCTAATTTAAATGAGTTTCACAGTATGTCTGTTGCATTGCTTATAGAACAACTTCATCAAACATTTAGCGAAAATATCCTGAAAAACACTACAAAGTACCCACTTATTGCGCACGACGAACAATGGCCAAGCCCATGTGAAGTTGGTGAGGTTGACGAGCAAGGAAACATTCAATGGCAGGGCGCGCGACAGCAACCTGCAGGTTCGCTTAATGATTTAGCCAGCGCACTTGAGCTTGATTTCCCAAAAGAGCTTAGCGAGCTATATGGGCATATGTACGGTGGAAGCATTTCAGCAGTTATTGATGGGCATCAGGTTGAATTATTACAAGCATGGAACGAAGAAGATTTTAATTTGTTACAGCAAAATATAACGGGTCACGTTTTAATGAAACGCAAGCTCAAGCAGCCAGAAACGGTATTTATTGGTTTAACAGATCAAGATGATTTACTAGTAAGTGTATTGGTGCACACTGGTGAAGTATGTTTAGAGCACGTAGGCAAAAAAACACACCATGTACTTGCACCTAACATTAATGCTTTTTTAAAGGCATTAGAGGTTTAAAACGTGTTTAATAAATCAGCTTAGCGTCATCACTAAGCTGATTTTAAGCGCTCATTAAAGTGGTTACTGAAAATCCCACGATATATTCGACACTAAGCCACACGGCTCACACCTAAAGTCGAATAACCCAAACCACGATTCAGGTAATTTCCAATCGCCATTGCAGCTAGGGCATTTTCGTTCAAGTTCAGACGCTTTATCTACGCCGCCTACACGGTATAAATAATAATAGGTTGGCTTTTTAGTTAAAAAACTAATTCGCTTTGTTATGTCTTTTCCGCGTCTGTATAAGTCGCTTTGGATACTCGATATTTCTTCAAGTGCCGGAAACTCACAACGGGTTGCGCCATTAATTTGAATTTGATCGCAGGCTTGCCAATCTTCTTGCCATTTTATAAGTGTTTTATAGTCACCATTAGCAATTGCTGGAATACGAAATAGCGGCACAGGCAAAAAGTCATCACCACAATAGAGCGGGCTACACGTATGCACATAGGTTGTGTATAAAATATAACTTGATGGTTCTTTGCAGCAATCAGCGCCGTTGGAGTGAATATCTTGTCCAATCACTTTTACTTTTGGCGCAAGTAGCCCTGCACTATGTAACTTTTCGATACTGTGCTTAACAAACGGGCTGTTATTTAGCGGGTGCATTGCATCTTCAGTAGGGCACATTACACGGGTAATAAAAAATCCATCTTTTAAAACGGTTGGAAATTCTTCGCCCATTATTTGACCATTAAAACGCAGTGCATTTACTAAGCGATTTATTGCTTGTTCGGCTTGTTCTAGGGTGGTGTCTTGGTAGCAGTCAAAAGTTAAATCAACAACGAACATTTATAGTCTCAAATTATTTTTGTTCTAGCAGTGCAAGAAGTTTATCGAGTTTTTGCTCAATTCTATCTAATTGACTTGTTTTAAGCTCAGTATTATCTGACTGCTGTGGGTTTCTCATGAAGTTATTAATTGAATCAGGATTGTTTTTATATTGGCTTACTGCTGCAATAATCATCGGCATTGGAACCGGTTGTGCCAAACGGCTTTTAGTTAGTGCTACAGTAGGGGTTTTGCCTTCATCGAGAAGGGCTTTGATTGCATCAAATACAACTGAATTCATTAGATATATAACTCTTTAATAAAATAAATACGCAGCATATAAATGCTGCGCAGATGCTATGTTAGCAATAAATAAGGGAGGGTACATTAAATAAAATTACTTACTTTGACGAATGCGTACATCTAACTCGTCAATTACTTCACTCCAATCACCGTCTTGTGCAAGCGATTCAGCTAAAAAGTGCTGTTGTGCCTCATCCCAAAAAGAAGCTTCTTGGAGTAGTGTTGTGTCTTCTAATTCATGTGAGGCAATAAATGCATCTATTTGTTCATCAGAATTAGGTAATCCAAGCTGTGCAAATAGTGTATTGATGTCGTGTTTAGTCGTATCCATGATATTGCTCCTTTAAACGAATGAAAACTTATTCTAAGGATTAACTCTACTCCTAGCTAGTTAAACTCTCGCTGAATTTACGGTTAATAATTTTAGGTATATAGTTAGGTATAAAGTTAAAGAGTCTACAGCTAAAATAATAAAGGAAATACAATGAGTGTAACCACGCCAGCTGATACGTTCAGCGTACAGTATTTAGCCGCAGAAGATATTAGCACTGCAGCAAGCCTAATTTATCAGGCTTATCATGACGATCCTGTATTACAAAACATGCTTAGCTACAATGACGAAAATAAATCAGTATACGAAAAAAAATTACGATCATTAATTCGCGAAGAGCTCAGTAGTTTTTGGCAAGAAAAGCAGCCATTAATTGGTTTATACCGCAACGATAAATTAAAAGCAGTAGCGTGTGTATTTGAATCTAATAGCCAATTACAAGCGCAGCGTTATTGGCACTGGCGTTTAAAATTAATGCTGAGTGCGGGCTACTTACAAACAAATCAATTAATAGATAAAGAACAAACAATTAGAGATGCCCTTAAAGAGAAAGGCAATTACTACTTTTTAGCTTTTATTGCCGTAGATCCGCATTTTCATGGGCAAGGGTTTGGTCGTTACTTACTACGAGGGCTTGATGATTTAGTTAAATGTAACGCTGAGTCAACGGGGATGGCTGTATTTGTAACGCGTAAAGAACACACTGAATTTTTTAAAACCGAAAAGTTTGAAGCATTTAAACACCTTACTTTTAACCAAGTAGAGGGCGAGTTACTATTTAAATCAATAATTGAGCCAACTATTTAAAATTATAATGTAAGCCAATGCGCCCAAACGGACATAAGACCGTGAGATATATCTTACATTGTCGTGAGCATTATCAGTTAAAGGCTACTAATAAGTAGCCTTTTTTAATCCAAGCTATTGTTATTTAAAGTCTATTTTTATTTTTCATTTTTGTGACGTTTATTTATTTAGTGTTAAGTCCTATTTCTCCCCCCTGATTGCTTTAAACTTCTCTTCGTCAAGACGACATAGCTCAATGATTGAGTTACTGCCAAGGATACGGAATAGGCAACATAGCGGACGCTAGCAGGAAGCATAAAGGACAAGCTAAAACGGATACAAGGAAGAATAAGGAAGTGCATGAAGCACTTAGTAGCTAGGAGTTACTTTAGGATAATCACGGATGACGCTACAGGAAGTAGCAGGAGCGTTAGTTTACGCAGGACGGCCAAGATGGCAAGTGGACATTGCAGGATGCAAAAGTGGCAGGAGCTACTTTAAAGGATTACCAGGGATGATGCTACGGGATGTAGCTAAACGATAGATTTCGTGGGTTTGCCAAGATGGCTATGGATATTGCAGGATGCAAAAAGTGGCAGGAGCTACTTAAAAGGATTACCAGGGATGATGCTGCAGTATGTAGCCAAACGATAGATTTCGTGGGTTTGCCAAGGTGGCTATGGATATTGCAGGATGCAATGTGAGGGTAAACAAGGTTGTTTACTCGTTCAGGGGATGATAATACGGATTTAAGATAATGGATATCTAGCAGGATGCAGTCCAATTGGGGCGTAACTTTAGTTACGCCTTAGTTTTTTGTGTTGAATTAAGTTTATTAACTTAAGACAAATACTCTTAAAGTATATTCAGTTTTATATTTTATGCGGTGGAACAACCACACTTTTCAAAAACTCATTTTCCATAATTAACACACCTTGATAAGCATTTTCACCATCGCTTGAAAATTCAAATATAAATTCACTTTTGATGCCTGGCTTGCCGTTCTTTAAAAAACCAAAGCGGCGTTTTGTGCATGCAACACTCATCAATTGCACCTGCAATTGCTCACTTTGACGTTTAGCATGAACGTTCGCCGCTTCAGCAACCTTTCGGTTAAGCCAAAATAAGTAAATTACACTACCAATAAATATGAACGTCCATAAACTTGCCATTTAAGAGAATAACCTTCCAATTGCACGCGCGAGGGTTTCGCTACGATTTTCTTTACGTAATAAGCCTAATAAATGCGGGCGAATAGTCGGTATTGCAACTAAGTCAGCAAAAATACTAGGAAACAACTCATCAATTTTTTGATGATGTGCGCAATTATCCATAAATACATGTAAGCGTTCAGGGTTTTCTAATTGCTTAAAACACCGCCCAGCTATTGTTAGTAACACGTCAGAGTCGTGTCTTACCGGCGAGCTTAGTACAGTATCAACTAATTGAGCGCATAACCCTTGAGCTTGACCTTTTGAAACAGATCTTAGTGCTGCGGTTATAGCTAATGTATCGTTATTACTAATTGCGGTCTGTGTGTAATCAACAAGTAACTCACTCATTGATGTTGGTATTTCAACGTGTTCAAGCATGGCACTGAGTGGTTGCAGTACTTCAATAGGTAAATGCGCCCATGCTTTTTGCAAATTACTTAAGTTTGTATCGCTGTCTAAGCGTAGTGCAAAATCGGCAATACCCTGCAGTGCAACACCTTGCCAATTATCAAAACCAATTTTACCGCTAAAGTATAACTGTGCATGCTCGTAATATTGCGACGCAGGCTGTTTTAATAGTACTTTTACTTGGGCGTTAAATGCCGCTAATTTATTTGCGTTTGGTGTAAAAACATAAGGGTTATTATCAAGCTTTCCATCGGCTTGCTCACCTGTGATTTCAGTGCCTAGCGCTTGAATAACCATATCAGCAAAGTGATCGCGACTTGCACTTACAAGCATACTTTGCTCATCAAGTGGAAACTTTAAAAACCATACATAAGGTTCTTTACTGGCTTTAGTATCCCAAAATTGGATAGCGAGCCAAGCATGACCAGCAAGAGGATAAGGGTAAGGCACTTGAGCTTGTTCAATAGCTAAAAATTGTTTTTTATCAAGCTTAGTAATGTGCCTGCCAATATCAAAAGCACGCCACTGAGTACCCGCACCATCTAAAAGCTGACCTAATGTAGCTATTTGATCACTCATTGTTTTCTCAACTGTTTTTACTGCAAAATTACATTAATTATACGTCATAGCCGCCTATGAGGGAACAGGGTATAATTGCATTACATATATAAAAGAGGGTGGTTATGTACCAGCAAACCCAAACTTATTTAGTGCAGCTAACGGCACTTTTACAAAAACATGCGCTTTGGCAAAGTGAGCCAATAGACGCTGATGCACTGCTTTCAAATACTCCTTTTTGTCACGATACAATGGCGTTTGAGCAGTGGTTACAATTTGTATTTATTAATAAAATACAGCAATTAATAACACATAAACAACCACTGCCTCGTAACTTTGCTATTGCCCCTATGGCGCAAATGACACTTGTGAATAAAGCAGGGAGCGATGAAATAATTGAATTACTAACAGCCCTTGATACCTTTTTAGGAGAACCAAATGAGTGAGCGTCCAGCGCCTATTGAATATGGCGAGCTGACTATTTTGTATCAAGATGAAAACTATGTGGCTATAAATAAGCCTTCAGGTTTATTAGTGCATCGCTCGTTTTTAGATAAACACGAAACCCAGTTTGCCATGCAAATGCTGCGCGACCAGCTAGGGCAACATGTATTTCCAGTACATAGGCTCGATAGACCTACGTCGGGCGTATTGCTGTTCGCAATGAGCTCTGAAGCAGCTCGCGATATGAACCAGCTATTTATTGAAGGCACCATTGCTAAGCGCTATTTGGCCTTAGTGCGCGGCTTTGCGCCAGAATCAGTATTTTTAGATAAACCGCTTAAAGAAGAACTTGATAAAATAGCCGATAAGTTTGCAGATCAAGATAAAGCACCGCAAGAAGCGCAAACCCAGTTTAATTGCTTGCACCAAGCTGCATTGCCTATTCCTATAGGTAAGTACCCAACAGTGCGTTACTCGTTAGTGGAGTGCTTTCCAAAAACGGGGCGCAAGCATCAAATTCGCAGACACTTAAAGCACTTATCACTGCCTATTATTGGTGATGTAAATCACGGTGATAATCAGCATAATCAATTTTTTAGGGAGCATTTTGAGCTAAGACGCCTAATGTTATTTGCAACAGAGCTTAGTTTTGTGCACCCTTATAGTAATGAATCAATAACAATTAAAGCGCCACTAGGTGAAGACATGCTTGAAATATGTAAGCAGCTAGGTTGGCCAGAGCAAGAAAAGGATTATTAATGGCACATATTAGTATTTTTGTAGGCAGCGTTAATGGCGGTGCAGAGCGTTTAAGCGATGAAGTTGCAGCCACAATAGAGCAAGCGGGTCATACTGCAACAGTAATTACTGAAGCATCACTTGATGATATAAAAAATGCATCGCATATTTTAATTGTTACCTCCACAACAGGCCAAGGTGATGTACCGAGTAATTTGGCAGGATTGTACTTTGCAATGAATAGCACTTTCCCAATGCTTACCGATAAACCGTTTGGTGTAATTGCAATGGGTGACAGATGCTACGGCGATACATTTTGTGGCGCAGGGCGTAGCTTTGACGAGTTACTACGCGATTTACAAGCAAAGCCTGTGGGCAACCGCCTAGAAATAGATGCATGTGAAGATTTTGAACCATGGCCAGTAACCGAGCCTTGGTTAAAAGTATGGCTAGAAAAACTACCTGTTTAATCCTTAACTTTAAGGTATTAAAAAAGGAGCGCATGCGCTCCTTTTTGCTTTTTTACTTTTAATATAGTTTTATAAATTAACTACTTCTGACATCTACTTTAAGTTTTAGCTTTTGGCCCGGTTGTAAGTATTTTTGACCGGCTAAATTATTCCACTTAATAATTTCGTTAACGCTTAGATTAAACTTAGACGCAATACGTGCAAGTGAGTCACCACGGCGTACTTTGTATGTAATAGTACGGTTGGTGCTTGCCGTTGCTTGTGGTTTATTAGCTGACTTATACACAGTTAGTTTTTGATTTAGGCGCAATACAGAGTTTTTCTTTAGTTTATTCCATTTAGCCAACTCATCCATAGTTACGTCATATTCGCGGCTAATATCCCATAACGTGTCGCCACTTTTAACTGTGTGCGAAAGCTTTGTGCGAGTTGCTTTATTAGCAGCTAAACGCATCTGCTTTGGTAAATGCTCGCTATTTATAGCGCCATCAGTAAGCGGGACTAATAACTCTTGGCCTACTTTAATCGTATTTGATTTGAGTTTATTAAGCGATCGGATTGCACTTGAGCTTGTTGTAAACTTTTTGGCAATTACCGATAAGCTGTCGCCTCGAGCCACAATATAACGCTGCCAGCGTAATCTATTTTTAACATCAGTGTTTGCTAGTTTTTGGCTAAATTCCTCTGCTTTATCAACAGGCAATAATAAAGAGTGAGGGCCATTAGGATCAGTTGCCCAGCGGTTAAAACCAGGGTTTAATCTGTATAGCTCAGTAAGCGTCATATCAGCCATATCAGCAGCAAGCGCTAAATCTATTTGCGAGCCAACATCAACCACTTCAACCACTTGTGCATTAATTACTGGTTGCCATGTAACGTTAAAATCATCTGAGCGTTTTAATAAATCGGCAAGTGCTAATAACTTTGGTACGTAGGCAGTTGTTTCGCTTGGTAAATCAAGAGACCAAAAATCGGTAGGTAAATGCTTTTTACGATTCTTTTTAATCGCGCGCATTAAACGCCCTTCACCTGAGTTGTAAGCAGCAATTGCATTTAGCCAATCGCCTTCAAGTGTTTTATGTAAATACGATAAGTAGTCAAGTGCTGCGCGAGTCGACTGCACTATGTCGCGACGACCGTCGTACCACCAGTTTTGTTTTAAATCGAATCGCTCACCGGTTGCAGGCATAAACTGCCAAATGCCCGATGCGCTGCGATTAGAATAACCAAACGGGTCAAATGCACTTTCTACAATAGGCAGTAGTGCAATTTCGATTGGCATTTCGCGCTTTTCTACTTCTTCAACTATAAAGTGTAAGTAAGGTTCTGCACGTTTAGAAATACGATCTAAATAGGCTTGGTGGCGAGCGTAATAATTACGTTCAGTAACAACAGGGCGGTTTTGCGGTATTTCGATAGAAAGTTGGTAGCGAATTCGCTCCCACACATCATCAAACACGGGAGCTTCTTGCTCATCAGGGTCAACTTGCTGATATTGTGCGTTTACCATCAATGCATTGTTAATGTCGTTAGGACTTGCGCCTTCGAGTTGTTGGTTTGCTTGCGTGGCGACTTGAGAGTCTGAGTCTAGAGTTGTCACAGTTTGACAACCACTTAGCGCTAACGCCAAGGCTACTAATAGGGGAGATTTATTCATAAATACCAATACATCGGGTAAAAAACTCGGCGAATACTACCTGTTATGAGTTAACATTGCCACTTAATGACTTTTTAAAACGCAGAAATAGAATCATCACTATATCTTAAGTTAATGATTCTAATAAAATAAATATTAAAGTATTAGTTTGTGCATTAAAAATTGTCTTTGAACTGTCTCAGACTAGCAAAGTTTCCCCAAGGTTCATTGTTTTTTGTAACCGAGATGAATTTTTCTGGCACTAACTCTGTAATGGTTGGCAAATCGCTACGCATAAATGGATTTATTTTTAGCTCCTGTCCAATAGAAGTGGGTAGGGAGATTTGGTTATTACTACGTAATTCATCTACTTTTTTACTGTACGCGAGTAGTTCTGGGTTACGTGGTTCAACCGCTTTGGCAAAGGCAAGATTAGCTTGCGTGTATTCGTGCGTGCAATACACACTGCAGCTTGCAGGCAGCTCTCTTAGTTTATTAAACGATCCCCACATTTGCTTTGGCGTGCCTTCAAATAAGCGCCCACATCCACCGCTAAACAATGTATCGCCTGTAAAAGCAAGTTCATCATTTGTATAGCAAATATGATCAAGCGTGTGCCCAGGAGTTGCCAAAATATTAAAGTTAATATTAAGCACACTGATGCTTTGACCATCCGTGAGTGCGTGAGTGACGCCTTTAAATGGACTATTTGCGGGGCCATAAACCGATATATCTGGATAGGCGTCAACTAATGCAGCTACGCCATCAGTGTGGTCGTAGTGATGATGCGTAATTAAAATACCACCAAGCGTTAGTTTGTGCTCAGCTAGATACGCTAATACGCTCTGTGCTTGGCCTGGATCGACTACCCATGCTTGGTTACTATTATCGGTAGTTAAACACCAAATGTAATTATCAGAAAAGGCTTTAATTGCTTTGACTTGCACCATGGTAAATTGCTCTATAAAGTGACACTTACCGCATAGTATAACGAGCTCAAAAAATGAAACCAGCCCTTAGTTTTCAAGAAGGACCCAAACCACTGTCGTGGCAACAGTTTCCTCATGGGGATTATTTGCGCAAAGATATTGAACGCAAAATGGAGCAATGGCTGCCGCGTATGTTTGGCTATCATATGCTTAAGCTAGGTAATTTAAGTGGCGAATTAAATACAAGTATAAGTACGATTAAACACCAAGTGTGTGTTGCAGAGCCTGGGCCTTACACTGGGGTAGTTGCTGACATAGATGAACTGCCATTTTACGAGCACAGTATTGATGCATGCATACTAAGTCACTGCTTAGAGTATCATTCAGACCCACATCACATTTTACGAGAAGCACATCGCACACTTATTCCGGGCGGCTATATAGTAATTACGGGATTTAATCCGTTTAGTTTGTGCGGACTTGCACAAATGCTGCCTTTTAGTGGTCAGAAATTACCATGGACGGGGCGCTTTTTTACACCTGCGAGGGTTAAAGATTGGCTAAACTTACTTGGTTTTGAAATTGTAAGTGACGAACGTTTTATTTATTCATCACTGGCAAGAGGTAATAGGCTATCAAGATTTGAGTTTTGGCGGACTTTTGCAAAACAGTATTTAAAACCGATGGGCAGTGTTTATATGCTGGTGGCACGAAAAAGAGTTGCGCCACTTACGCCAATAAAACCTAAGTGGCATGCAAGGCCGCAGTTTGCGCCAGTAAAAGGGGCAGGCCTTAGACAAACGTCAAAGCAACACTTTAAATCGTGCGAGCAAGAAAATAATACCAATTGCATTAAATAAGTGATCTATTATAGCGCTAAGAAAATAGCACATTAACAAGGCGAAAATTGTGACATATAGTTGTTCTATATGAATGATTTTAACGCAGTTAGTGAGTTATTTAATGCGATAGAATGAACATGTTTTTAATAAAATTGGTATAACAACTAGCTCAGAATAAATTAAGGCTGGTAGCCTACATCTTCTAGTAAATCGTTACTGCCAGCGGCATCGCGCGCTAAATCGTCAACTATTTCGTTGTACTTATGGCCGCTATGCCCTTTAACCCATTTCCAGGTTACATTGTGCTCGCTACAGGCTTTATCTAGGCGTTTCCATAAATCGACGTTTTTAACCGGCTTTTTAGCTGATGTTAACCAGCCACGTTTTTTCCAGTTAGTGATCCACGATTCAATACCTTGCTTAACATATTGGCTATCGGTTGTTAGATTTACTTCGCATTCTCGAGTGAGTGATTCTAGGGCTACAATAGCCGCGAGCATTTCCATTCGGTTATTCGTTGTGAGTTTATAACCTTGGCTCATTTCTTTTTCGTGGCCGTTATAAATCATAAAAATACCATAACCGCCGGGGCCTGGATTACCTAAACATGAGCCATCGGTGTAAATCTCTACGGTTTTTTGCACTGTTTTACCTTGATCTTATGTACAATAAAGTGATTATAGAAAGATACCAGAATCAGGCAAAATTCGATATGGCACGTAGACAAATAGTTTTAGATACAGAAACCACCGGCATAGACCCTAAACAAGGGCATCGTATTATAGAAATTGGGTGTGTAGAGTTAGTAAATCGCCGTTTAACAGGCAATAACTTTCACGTTTATATAAACCCACAACGCCCAAGCGAAGAAGAAGCAATCGACGTTCACGGTATCACTAACGAATTTTTACGTGATAAACCGTTGTTTCATCAAATTGCCCAAGAGTTTTTCGACTATATTGAAGGGGCAGAGTTAGTTATTCATAACGCCCCGTTCGATGTTGGTCATATGGATAACGAATTTGCGCTGCTTAATCAGGGTTATCCTAAAACAGATACTTTTTGTCAAGTTCTCGACACGCTTAAAATGGCGCGTGACTTGCATCCAGGTCAAAAGAACAACCTTGATGCATTATGTCGTCGTTACGATGTAGATAACGGTAAACGAACGCTTCACGGCGCGCTACTGGATTCTGAGATTTTAGCCGATGTGTACCTTGCCATGACGGGTGGTCAAACAAAGCTAAATTTGAATCAAAATAAAGATGACGGCAGCGAGCAACAGAAGGGCGGTATAAAGCGTTTAAATAGTGATAGAGCCCCATTAGTTGTATTACGAGCAAGCGACGCTGAGCAAAGCGCACACGAAGCACGATTAGATCTTGTAAACAAAGAAGGCGGCCAATGTATATGGCGCGCTGAATAAGGCGATTTAATGAAAACGATGTATTTTGTAACAGCGTTATGTGCAGCTAGTTTATTTACTGGCAATGCATATGGCGTAAAACAAGTAGAAGTGCTCAAGCGCGATGGGCATCAAAATGAGATCCCTTTACTTGATAATCGTTTTCGCATAGATAGCAAAATAGATGAAATAACACTGCTTTTTTTTAGAAAATCAGGTGCACCTGCTGTTATTTTAGTGAGGCCCGATGGCAGTAAGTACTTTGCTACTGACTCAGTTAAAAACCCTAACTTAGATTGGTTTGATGAACTCAGCTACGATTTAGTAACCATAAAAAAACCTATGGCAGGTCCTTGGCAAGTAATAGGCAGTATTTTACCCGACAGCAGAATAGTTGTATTAGGCGAGATATCTCTTGAAGCAGAGCCTCTTCCTTCAATGTTGTTTAGGGGGGAGACAATAAAAATCACCGGAAAAATACTAAATGACGGTGAGCCAATTAATACAAACCTATTTAGAGATGTTGTTAGCCTTAATGTTGACTTTGTAAGTACCAACAATGAAAACTTTGCTAACTTTGGCGCAGGCATTCAAGAAGTAGCTGAATTTAAAGACGATGGACGTGGATTTGATGAGCGCCCTAAAGATGGTGTATTTACCGGCGAGTTTACTTTAGATTTCCCTGCGGGTGAATGGACACCAGAGCTTTACGTTGCGACACCTTTGCTGCAGCGTCGCATTGTGCAAAATACAATAGAAGTGCACGAACCGCCTTTTGTAACCGAAGTCGCGTTAGCAGAGCAAGACACAGACGAGCATCTGTTAACTATAAATATAGACCCAAGTATTGTTAAGCCAGAAACAGTCATCATCCAGGGGAAAATCTACTATCCCAATAACGAAGAGCAAATGTTTACCATAGATGCTGCTGCTAACGATTCACGTCAACTTAGTGTAAAAAATTATGATTGGGGTAGATATAGTGTTGAACTGTCTGTTTTTGGCACTAATATTAATGGTCGTGAATTTATGGCAACGCTACCAACGTATAAATTTGAGATAGAACGACCCATAGAAGCTGTGCCCGAAATTGATCCGGCAACGATTATTACGCCAGATAAAATGATTGAGAGTGAGCCTGTTGAAGAAAAAATGGCCACATCTACAATTATTAGTTTAATTGTAGGCTGCAATACGCTCATTTTATTACTCGGTTGGTTGTTAATTCGTATATTTGTTCAGAAAAAACCGATTAAATTTAAAGTGAAGCTGCCTTTTTTAAAGAAAAAGAAAACAAGTGAAGGTGATGTTGCCGACACAGAAAAAAATCAAGTCGGTAAAAATGGCTCAAAAAATGACAGATCAGGTGAAATTTTAAACCTTTCGATGACAGATGACTAAAAAACCTATAAAAAAACAAAAAAGCCCTTGACGAAATAGGGGTTGGTTCGTATTATTCACGCCGCTGTCAGGGAGACCTAAACAGCAACGGAAATATGGAGTGGTAGTTCAGTTGGTTAGAATACCGGCCTGTCACGCCGGGGGTCGCGGGTTCGAGTCCCGTCCACTCCGCCATTTTCGTAAAACTTGTAAGTAAAAGCTGGAGTGGTAGTTCAGTTGGTTAGAATACCGGCCTGTCACGCCGGGGGTCGCGGGTTCGAGTCCCGTCCACTCCGCCATTTTCGTAAAACTTGTAAGTAAAAGCTGGAGTGGTAGTTCAGTTGGTTAGAATACCGGCCTGTCACGCCGGGGGTCGCGGGTTCGAGTCCCGTCCACTCCGCCA